>CAIOTL010000191.1 GCA_903861155.1 uncultured Bacteroidota bacterium | reverse complement strand
TTCATAAATTGGCTTTAATATGATAATTATAATATTTTTTGGACAGAAGAGCAATATCTTTGTTTAGATAAATTTAAATCTCAAAACATTATGAAAAAATTCAATTTAGGTCTAGTAATTTTAATATTACTTTTTTGCAGTGCCAATGAAATTTTTGCACAAAAAGCAAAGCCGTGGGTAGCTCCGGCATCTTCAAACGGCATAGAAAATCCCTATAAAAGTGATGTGAAGGCAGCTGGAGCAGGACAAAAAATATTCAATCAAATGTGTTATATATGTCACGGACTTCAAGGTAAGGGTGATGGAGCTGGAGGTATGAGTCTTAATCCAAAACCAGCAAATTTTCTTTCGGCAGCAATTAAGGCGGAGACAGATGGAAATCTTTTTTGGAAAATGACGGAAGGAAGAGGGCCTATGGCTTCCTATAAAGATGTGTATTCTGACAAACAGCGTTGGGAATTGGTTAATTATATTAGGAAACTGCAAAAATAATAATTATTCAGTAAGCCTTGAAGCCTGATTTATTTAGACAAAAACATGTAATAAATATTTTATAAACATAAATTACTCTTATGAAAACTACCATAACCACTAGTAATAATAAAATCTTAAGAAATTATTTCAATAAAAAAAGAAAACTATTTCTTGGCATCAGCCTTTTTTTTGTAATGCTATTGATGCCGAAAATGGCATTTGCAATTCCTAGTTATGCGCGTCAAACGGGTTTGTCTTGTACTGCCTGTCATACCGTGTTTCCTCGTCTTAATGCATTTGGTAGGGCTTTTAAATTGCATGGTTATACACTAACCAATATAAAAACAGTAAATGAAGACTTACCAGGAAAAGATGAGGATGATGTTAAAACATTTTTGCGAGTTTTAGGGATTTCTCCTCTATCTGCTATGTTTCAAAGTGGTTATACGAATTTAAACAAAAAAATTGAGGGAACTCAAAATGGTAATATCGAATTTCCACAACAATTCAGCTTGTTTTATGGTGGACAAATTTCGCCTACTATGGGGTCGTTTATTCAACTTACTTTAGACAACGGTTCTGGAACGGTGCATTTGGATAATGTAGATATTCGCTATGCCAATCAGACTACCGGAAAAATACCAGTTACCTATGGATTTACTTTAAATAATAATCCAACGGTTCAGGATATTTGGAACAGTACACCTGCTTGGGGATTTCCATACACGACATCAGGAGTAGCGCCTACGCCTAGCGCCAGCACGATTGTTGAAGGATTGGGAGGTACTGTTGCAGGAGTTGGCGCTTATACAATGATCAACAATCTACTTTATCTTGAACTTTCGGGATATCGAACAGCTCAATTTGGTTCGGCATTACCGCCAGATGCTTCGGTTTCTGGAGCACTAAAAGGAACGTCTCCGTACTGGAGAGCTGCGTTGCAACATCAATTTGGTAAATCGTATCTTGAAGTTGGAACGTTCGGAATGGCAACCAAATTGTATCCTACAGGAGTTACGGGGGATACGGATAATTACACCGATGTTGCATTGGATATGCAATATGAATATGCTTACGATAAAGGACAATTTACACTTCATTCCTCTTACATAAACGAAAAGAGAAAGCTGAACGCGACATTTGCCAGCAATGGAAGTCAATTTCTAGACAGTAATTTGAATAAATTTAATATTGATGGAAGTGTTTTTTTTAAACCCAATATTAACTGCACCTTGGGATATTTTAATACAACCGGGTCAATTGATACAGGATTATATGCTCCTGCGGCTCTATCTGGAAGTAATTTGGGAAAACCAAACAGTAGTGGTATAAGAACTCAGCTTGATTATTTACCTTGGGCGAACGTACAATTATCAGCTCAATATTTTGCCTATGGCAAATTTAATGGTGCATCAACTAATTATGATGGATCAGGCAGAAACGCATCAGATAATAATATGTTTTATTTACAACTTTGGTTTGCTTTTTAAAGCATTATTTTAAATATGGAAATAAAAATGCCCCGTGGATACGGGGCATTTTTATTCGCAGATTTGTTAAATTGAAGACAAAGAGTTGTTAAAAAATTGCGATATTTGTATTTATGGATTAAATTTGCTTTTGTCAATACTTTTTCGGTGCTTTTTGCCGTTAAAGTAAAACAAATTATCAATTTTTGGACATTTGCAATTGTTTTTACGTTGTTTAAATCCGATAAAATAGGTTGATAAAGAATGAATTTTAAATAGAGTTTATGAGGTATTTCAGTTTTGTATTTGTAATCGTTTTTTTTAGTAGTATGAGTATTTTTTCGCAAGAAAAGTACACTCGACATACTGTTTCAAAGGGCGAAACAATCAGCGAAATTGCGGAGCAATACAATGTAAAACCCAAAGCAATTTATGAACTGAATCCGAATGCCAAGAAGGGTATAAAATTCCATTCTGTTATATTAATTCCAACCAAATCAAAAAAGCATACGGCTTCAACTACAGCAATTGCGGCGAATTCTCCTGAGAATACACACAAGGTGCTGGCTAAAGAAACAGCGTATGGCATTGCAAAACTATACAATATAGGTGTCGAAGAGTTGTACAAACTCAACCCGAACTTGAAAAAAATAGGTTTGGAAAAAGGCCAAATAATTAAAATTCCACAAACGGATTCAGGTAATTTGGTATTGGAAACAATGACCGAAAAGTCAAACGAAATTTCAAAAACATACATTTCGGGAAAAAATATTTCAAAAGATGAAGTTGTTGCTTCGCAAAAACCGACCGAAAAAGTTGAAATTCAGACCGAAGGAATTACTCGCGAAGTTTTACCAAAAGAAACGTTATATTCAATTGCCAAGCAAAATGGAATCACCGTTGCCGATTTGCAAAATGCCAATCCTACATTGGGAACCAAATCGTTGAAAATCGGTCAAAAAATTAATGTTCCGGTAAAACCAGAAAACAATTCTGATTTAGCAGTTAAAGATAAAGAGTCAAAATCCGAGAAGCAAATTGTCGTTTCCTCACAGCCAATAATTGAAAACAAGACGGTAGAAATCGAAGCTACCCGCAAAGTTTTGCCTAAAGAAACCAAGTATGGCATTGCAAAAGAATACGGAATTTCGGTAAAAGAATTAGAAAAGCAAAATCCCAAGATTGTAAAAGAACTCCCCGTGGGTTATTTGTTGAAAATTCGAAGTTATAAATCTATTGAAACAGCTGTTCCGTTAGCGGAAATTGCAGTCAAAGAAGTCGCATTAAACTTGGATTCGAATAAAAACATATCCACGGTGCATGATTCCGCTTTTGTGGATCAATTAGTGTCGGCGGCATCCGAAAATATAGGTACGCGTTACCGTTCTGGCGGAACCACGAAGGATGGTTTCGATTGTTCCGGATTGGTATGTTCTACTTTTAAAACCTTAAATATTCAACTGCCAAGGTCGTCTATCGAAATGGCTTCTTATGGCGTTAAAATAAATGCCGAAAACGCCCAAAAAGGAGATTTAATTTTCTTTAAAACCCGCGGAGGGCGGCATATCAATCACGTGGGAATGGTGGTTGAAGTTTGTGATGGAGAAATTAAATTCATTCATTCTTCGAATCACGGTGGCGTGATTATTTCCTCCACCAGAGAATCCTATTACGAGAGGAATTTAGCTCAGATTAACCACGTTTTATAAGCGATAAAATCTCATGGGAATCCTATTTATGACAAAACTCTCAAGGTAACTTGGGAGTTTTTTTGTGAAATTGGGAGATTTTGCAGAATAGGTTCTTTTTATTCTAAAGGTTGCTTACAGATGTACTGCTAATATCATCCTTTTTGCTTCTGCTAAAGTAGGAATAAATGCTCACTAATCACCTAAACTAATTTCTAATTTAAAACCAACTATTCGGCTGTTTCCAAAAAATGTATATCTTTAGCCAACTAAAACCCAATACCTAAAAAAATATGCAAGACGACAACCAAGAACATTTTAAAAGAGAACTCGGATTACTTGACGGGACGATGCTCGTCGTGGGCTCGATGATAGGTTCGGGAATATTTATCGTGAGTTCGGATATGGTACGCCAAGTGGGTTCTGCCGGCTGGCTCATCGCCATTTGGATACTTACTGCCTTGTTGACCATTGTAGCGGCCGTTAGTTATGGTGAGTTGAGCGCGATGTTCCCCAAAGCAGGCGGTCAATATGTGTATATCAAGGAAGCTTACGGAAAACTGATAGGTTTTTTGTACGGATGGAGTTTCTTTGCCGTGATACAAACCGGGACAATTGCAGCCGTTGGCGTGGCCTTTTCCAAGTTTGCTGCCTATATTTTTCCGTCATTTAGTGACGAAAATATCTTATATGAAATGGGAAATTTTAAACTAAATGCGGCGCAAATTGTTTCCATCATTACCATTATTTTGCTGACTTACATCAATAGTCGCGGGGTGAAAAACAGCAAGATTTTACAAACGGTTTTGACGGTTATCAAAATTTCATCACTACTGGGATTAATTATTTTTGGTTTTATTCTGGCCGCCAAAACCGAAGTTTGGAATGCCAACTGGGCTGACGCCTGGGGGGCAAAATCGCTTGAAACAACAACGGACTCTTGGCTTCCAATTAGTGGAACGACACTATTGTCGGCGTTTGTGGCCGCTTTTGTGGGTTCGCAATTTTCGAGTGTGGCTTGGGAAGGCGTTACTTTTATTGCTGAGGAAATCAAGAATCCAAAACGAAACGTGGGTTTGAGTTTATTTCTTGGAACGCTAATCGTTGGAGTTATTTATACTATGGCTAACGTGATGTATATTGCGGTGCTACCTTTGCAAGATATTGCCACGGCAAAATCAGACCGAGTTGCCGTTGTAGCGTCGCAAGTTATTTTCGGAGGAATCGGGACTTTAATTATCGCCTTGATGATTATGATTTCGACTTTTGCCTGCAACAACGGATTGATTATGGCTGGCGCAAGAGTGTATTACACGATGGCAAAAGACGGTTTGTTTTTCAAAAAAGCGGCAAATCTAAATAGCTCCAGCGTTCCGGCTTGGGCTTTGTGGGCACAGTGTTTATGGGCTTCGGCTTTATGTTTGACCGGGAAATACGGAGCGTTATTGGACTTCGTGGTAATTATCGTTTTGATATTTTACATCCTCACCATCTACGGCATTTTCATCCTGCGCAAAAAAATGCCGGATGCCGAAAGACCATACAGAGCTTTTGGATACCCATTTTTGCCAATGTTGTTTATCGTGATTTCTTCAATAATTTCGATTACCTTGTTGATTACGAAAACAAGTACTTGTGGTTGGGGCGTATTGATAATGTTGATAGGAATCCCGATTTATTATTTGACAAAACAAAAGGAATAGTTAGCAGATTGCAGATTTCAGTTGGCAGTTTTTGCCCTGATTACTTCACTTAATTTCTATTTTCATCGGAGTTCAGTAAACTTCGTTTGGAGTGAAAATTATTTTATGAGGCACGAACAAAAGATTGCAACGTATAGCGGGACACGAGCAAATCGAACTGACTAAGTAAATAACTCCAAATAAGAAAAATCCGTTTACTCAATTTTAGAAACGGATTTTCTGTTATGAATTGTGATATTTTTTCTAGTAAACGAGTTCTTGTAATACGGTTTCTACCTCGTTAAGCGGCAATCCCCATGCATCCGCAACACCTTTGTAAACAATTTTGCCATTGGCGATATTTAATCCTTTTTTCAATTCTTGATTTTCATTACACGCTCTTCTCCAGCCTTTATTGGCCAATAGTAGAGCATAAGGCAAAGTGGCGTTGGTCAATGCTAAAGTGGAAGTATATGGAACTGCACCCGGCATATTGGCTACGCAATAGTGCACGATGTTATCTATAATGAAAGTTGGATTTTCATGAGTTGTCGGGGTGCAAGTTTCGATGCAACCACCTTGGTCAACTGCCACATCCACAACAACAGTTCCCGGACTCATCAATTTCAACATATCTCGAGTGATTAGATGAGGTGCTTTGGCACCTGGAATCAAAACGGCTCCAATTACCAAATCAGCCTGAGCTATTGCTTCACGAATGTTGTAATGGTTCGACATAACCGTGGTCACATTTGCGGGCATAACGTCTGACAAATAACGTAATCTTGGCAAACTTACATCCATAATTGTTACTTGAGCGCCAAAACCAGCAGCCATTTTTGCGGCTTGGGTTCCTACGATTCCACCACCTAAAACGACTACTTTTGCTGGAGGAACTCCCGGAACACCTCCCAAAAGGATGCCTTTTCCTTTGGATGGCTTTTCCAAATATTTTGCACCTTCTTGAATCGCCATACGTCCCGCCACTTCTGACATTGGAACCAATAAAGGCAAACTTCTATCTGATTTCTGAACGGTTTCATAGGCCAAACAAACTGCTTTGCGTTCTATCATTGCGTGAGTCAATTCTTCGCCAGAGGCAAAGTGGAAATAGGTAAATAACAACTGGTTTTTTTTGATAAGCGGATATTCTGAGGCAATTGGTTCTTTTACCTTGATAATCATTTCGGCAATTTCATAAACGGCTTCAATTGTTGGCAAAATTTCGGCTCCAGCTTCTGCATATGCTTTGTCACTAAAACCGCTGTTTTCTCCCGCGCTTTTTTGTACATATACATAATGTCCGTTTTTTTTGAATTCGGCTACACCGGCTGGCGTAACTGCCACACGATTTTCGTTGTTTTTGATTTCTTTAGGAACTCCAATTATCATAATAGAAAGTTTAATTGTTAGAGAAAAAATGATACACAAATATAACACAAAAAGATATTATTATGTTATATTGTATTAAACTAAGTAAATATTCATTTTATTTGGTATTTTTACATAAAATTTTTCGAAATAGAATCTTTATTTTAATTCTAAAACGGAAAAATATCTGATTTTTAATCTACGAAAATTACTCATTTACTCATTTTGAACTATGATTTTAGACGAAACCGACAAAAAAATCCTTCGACTTCTTCAAGTTGATGCTCATGTGACATTGAAGGATATTGCCAACAAAATAAATCTTTCGCTTACGCCGGTGCACGATCGCGTGAAACGCTTGGAAAAAGAAGGCATTATCGAGAAATATGTTTCGATTTTAAACAAGAAGAAATTGGGCAAAAACATTATGGTTTATTGCCAGGTTACGCTCGTGAAACAAACCTTTGAAGTTTCGGAAGGATTCAATCAATCGATTTTGAATATGCCCGAAGTGGTCGAATGCAATTTTATTTCGGGAAGTTTTGATTATATGCTCAAAATCATCTTACCAGATATGGAAAGCTATCACCATTTTCACCAAAAAAAGCTATCGGTTTTACCTGGAGTTTCTTTAATCAGCAGTTTTTTTATTATTTCAGAAGTGAAAAGTACCACCGTTTTGCCCATTTAATTATTAAATAAAAGCCATCTTGTTTTTGCAAGATGGCTCTGCTTTTTGGGTTTTAAAAATCAGATTATTATTTGAATAAGTTGTCCTTTTTTGTTGATCATTTCCATTCGGATACTTTGATTTGACTCCTTATTGTTGAAAATTTTCGAAACTGTTTCCAAATCTTTTGCTTTCACGTTATCAATGCTCAGAATGATATTTCCCAAAAGTTCTTCCTGATATTGCTTCAGATTTTCGTTTGTGATGGATTTGATTTTTACGCCATAATCCAAATGGAATTTGTTTTTGTCGGCGTCATCAATATTTTCCAATTCCAAGCCTTTGAATTCGGTGCTGAAAAACTCGTTTTTGCTCAAAACTACGGGAACAACCTTGTTTTTTCCATCTCTGATAAAAGTAACTTGTACTTTGTTGTTCGGTCTTTTGGTATTGATATAACCTGAAAGATCGGCATAAGTGTTAATATTTTGGTCGTCTAGTTTGATGATAATATCTCCTTTTTCAAGACCTGCTTTTTCGGCTCCTGATTTTTTGGATACTTTTTTGATGTAGAATCCTTCCGTTTCAGGAACGCCTAATTCTTTTGATGCCAAGGCGTTCAATTCTCCTCCTTCAACGCCCAAAACTCCTCTTTGTACGTTGCCGAATTCCATTAAATCCTCGATTATTTTTCGGGCAAGATTTGAGGGAATTGCAAACGAATACCCAGCATAACTGCCTGTAGGTGATGAAATCATCGTGTTGATTCCTATTAATTCGCCACGGGTATTGACCAATGCTCCGCCACTATTTCCGGGATTTACTGCCGCATCGGTTTGGATAAAAGATTGAATTCCGCTGGTGTCCAAGTTTCTGGCTTTCGCCGAAATAATTCCGGCTGTCACAGTCGAAGTTAGGTTGTAAGGATTTCCAACAGCCAGAACCCATTCGCCAATTTTCACCGAATCAGAATTGGCAAAAGTAGTATATGGCAATTTCTCGCTAGCATCAATTTTTAACAAAGCAATGTCCATTTTCGAATCGGTTCCGATGAGTTTTGCTTTATAGGATTTCTTGTTATTGAGCGTAATTTCAATTTCTGTTGCGTCTTTTATCACGTGATTATTGGTCACAATATAACCATCTTCCGAAATGATCACGCCAGAGCCCGTCCCGATTTGTTCCTGTTGCTGATCGCCTTTGTAACCATAAAAATATTCCAAAATGGGATTTGAAATGGTAGTTCTTGAAACATTTTTAACGTGAACTACGGTGTGAATTGTTTTTTCGGCGGCTTCGGTAAAATCAACAGGTTCCGCAGATAATCCCACTTGCCTTCCATACGAATTGGAAGCCAAAGTTACGACTGAGTTTTTGTTGCCTGATAAATAGCCGTTATTGTCAAATAACAACTTGTAGGCGCCAAGTGTAGTGACTCCGCTTAACAATGACACCAAAAAAAGGTTTGAAAATCGTTTCATAATTATTTCGTTATTTAAGAATTTACAACGTAAAATTATAAATTTTGATATTTTAAAAAAACAGTTTAACGCTCGTTTAACATTCTTTAACGTATCATTAATATTTGTACTTTTGTCCAACACAATAAAAATAAAATGCAGATAGAATTCTATAAATACCAAGGAACTGGGAACGATTTTGTAATGATTGACAATCGCTCCGATTTTTTCCCAAAAGAAAACGTCGAACTCATTGCGCATTTGTGCGACAGACGTTTCGGAATAGGCGGCGACGGACTGATCCTCTTGGAAAATGATGAAGCTACCGATTTTAAAATGGTTTATTACAATTCTGATGGAAATCCAAGTTCGATGTGTGGTAATGGTGGCCGTTGTTTAGTGGCTTTCGCCAAAAAGCTAAATGTGATTAGCGACAGTTGTACTTTTATTGCAACAGATGGTTTACATCACGCCACAGTAACCGAAAACGGACAAGTTTCTCTACAAATGATAGATGTTGCTACAGTTAAAATAGCGGAAGATTATGTCTTTCTAAATACAGGTTCGCCACATCACGTGCAATTGGTCGAAGACTTGGAAAATTACAATATAAAAGAAAACGGAGCAGCCATTCGTTACGGCGAATTATATGGAAAAGTTGGAAGTAATATTAATTTTGTAAAACAGATTAATGCAGACACTTTCTCACTTCGAACGTATGAAAGAGGAGTTGAAGATGAAACGCTTTCCTGCGGAACTGGCGCAACTGCTGCTGCCATTGCAATGAACGCAACCGGAAAAACCAAATCAACTTCCATTCATTTGAACGTAGAGGGCGGAAAACTAGAAGTTTTCTTTGATAAAAACGGTGGTCAATTTACTAATGTTTTCCTGAAAGGTCCAGCGGAGTTTGTGTTTAAAGGAGAAATTGAAGTTTAGCTATGCAAAAACGAAATAATAAATCTGCAAATATTTATACGATAAATAAAATTAAAAATTATTTCTGGATTATTTTTGCTATTTCACTTTTCAGTTATCTTGTCTATAAAATAATTCGTAATTCTTTTACAGATAGTATTATTGGAAATAATCCTCAAACTGCAAAAGCTGTAATTATTAATGATAAAAATTACGAACCAAATTCACCAGTTGGTGCAGAGTTTACGTATTCTTATCAATTTATCGTTAACAGAAAAGCCTACGAAGGTAATTCTCACGATCAAACACTTAAATTGGAGATACAGTCGAAGTTCAATATAACAAAGAATATCCAAGTATTAATAAACCTTTAAACCCTAGAGAATAAGATTTTAAAATAATTCAAAACCTAATACCTTAGACCCAAAACCCAAGACCTATTTTAAAATGATCACACTAAAAGGCGACAACATTTACCTCCGAGCACTCGAACCCAATGATTTGGAGTTCGTTTATGCGATGGAAAACGACCAAAGCATTTGGGAAGTTAGCAATACGCAAACGCCATACAGTCGCTTTTTGGTGAAACAATATCTCGAAAATGCCCATCAGGATATCTATGAAGCCAAACAATTGCGCTTGGCGATTTGTCAAGACGAAGATTTTCCGGCGATAGGATTAATCGATTTATTCGATTTTGATCCAAAGAATAATAGGGCAGGCGTTGGCATTGTCATTCAAGGAAACGAAAATAGAAATCAGAATATTGGTTCCGAAGCTTTGCAACTTTTGATTCAATATACTTTTCGTCATTTGAATGTGCATCAATTATATGCAAATATTGGTACCGAAAATAAAGCTAGTATTGCACTTTTTACTAAATTTGGCTTTCAAATTATTGGAACGAAAAAAGACTGGAATTTGGTAAACGGCGTTTATAAAGATGAAG
>CAIOTL010000190.1 GCA_903861155.1 uncultured Bacteroidota bacterium | reverse complement strand
TGCCCCTTATTTTAAAACAATACGATTATTGGGAAGATGTATTCGGAAAATTAGTTGGAATTTATATTATTTTACTCATTCTTTGGATAATAAGAACCATTTTCAACGCGTTAAAAGAACACCTTAAAACGATATCCAAATTTAGCGACAAACCCATTGATAGTTATATTCAGGTTTTTATGATCATTCTTTGGATAATGGGAATTTCGGCAATTTTTTCCGAAATTTTTGAAATTAAAATCGAAAAATTACTGACTACTTTAGGAGCAATTTCGGCCATTATATTATTGATTTTTAGAGACACAATTCTAGGGTTTGTTGCCAGTATCCAAGTTTCAGTAAACGATATGTTGCGCATTGGCGATTGGATTACCATGGATAAGTTTGGTGCCGATGGTGATGTGATAGAAATTAATTTGGCAACAGTAAAGGTTCGAAATTTTGACAATACAACAACAACAATCCCTACTTATAGCTTAATTTCTGATTCTTTCAAAAACTGGCGCGGAATGCAAAAATCAGATGGGAGAAGGATAAAACGTCACGTTTTGATAAAGTCGAACAGTGTTCGGTTTATAAAAGATGGAGAACTTAACGATTTTATGAAAATACAAATAATTAAAGAATATATCGATAAAAAGAAGAATGAAATAGAAAAATATAATTCCCAAAATAACATTGATACTGATTTATCTCTCAATGGCCGAAATTTGACTAATTTAGGATTATTTCGAAAATATATTACAAAATATCTTGAAAATCATGCAGGATTAAACAAGGACATGATTTTGCTTTGCAGACAATTACAGCCCACTTCGCAAGGGATTCCATTAGAAATATATGTTTTTTCCAAAGATAAAAAATGGGAAAATTACGAGTACATAATGTCCGATATTTTCGATCACGTTATAGCATCGATATCCTATTTTGATTTGGAACTTTTCGAATTGCCCTCTGAAGGAAGAGGCGTTTTTCTGCCAAATTAAATAGAATCCAGACGATTTTTCACGTATTCGATTTTGGTTTTTCCATGTGCTTTTGGCTTGCCATCTGCCCCGAGACTCACCATAGTTGTACTATCAATCGTGATGATTGTTTCTCGAGTCATCATATTTCTGGCTTCGCATTTTAGTGTGAGAGAAGTGTTTCCAAATTTCACGACCAAAATTCCAATTTCGATAATATCGCCTTGTTTAGCTGAACTTCTAAAATTAATTTCAGACATATGTTTGGTTACAATTCTGGAATTTTCTAATTGAATAATTGCATAAAGTGCCAATTCTTCATCAATCCAAGCCAATAATTTTCCACCAAACAAGGTTCCGTTAGGGTTTAAATCTTCGGGTTTAACCCATTTTCTAGTATGAAATCGCATATTATTTTTTTATTAATACAAAACTAACCTATTCTAATAGCATTTTTTTTATTTTTAGAGAAAAATCAAGAAATGGAACAAAGAGATACTTTTTTAAAAGAATTTAGAGGGGGAACAATTGGCAATGTATCACTACAATCCTCATTTGACGAACTATTTCAAAATGATATACTCCGTACTATTTTAAAATTGCAAAATGATTTGTTTATAGTTGCTTTCATAAATTATGTAAACCAAAACAAAATTGACTTCAATTTATATTCCATTGAAAAAAAAAGGACTCTAATTGAAAATGTAATCCAAAAAGACATCAAGTTCAGAAATACTTTAAAAGGTATGATAATTGGATTATTCACCGTTGAAGAATATAAAAAATACATTCAAAACTCTTCTAGTATAAACAAGAGGATGATCGGATTGCTTATTGAAAGGTTAAAAAGTCAGGTCTCATTATTTGAATCATTTTTCATGGAATCATCGAAATAATTTTTTAAAACAAATTTTGTTTTCATATTATTTGTGTTTTTTGCTTGATTATTTTTATTATAATTGTTAAAAATAAAATTAATGAAAGAAGAATATTTCAAATGGTTTTCCCCTAATTTAAACAGAGACGTTGAAATGTTGGTTTTTGGACATTCGGGATATCCCGTAATTCTATTCCCCACGTCTATGGGAAGCTTTCATGAGAACAAGGATATGGGCTTGATTGACTCGGCAAAATGGTATATTGAACAAGGATTAATCCACATTTTTTGCCCTTCAAGCATCGACAAAGACAGTTTTTACAACAAACAAATTCATCCTGTTCACCGAATAGAAAACCATGTTTGGTATGACAAAATGATCTATCACGAAATTGTCGAAAAAGTAAAAAACAACACTTCTTTAGGGAAAGTTGTCGTTGCCGGTTGCAGTTTTGGAGGTTACCACGCTGCCAATTTCGCCTTTCGTCATCCTGGTTACGTGAGTCACGTTTTCTCGATGGGCGGAGCTTTCAATATCAAAAGTTTTATGGATGGTTTTCATAACGATGATGTTTTTTACAACAGTCCAGAAGATTATTTATACGGATTGAATGATCCTGAATTATGGAAAATAGATATTTGTTTGGGAACCTCCAACTGGGATATTTGTTACGATGCCAACCTGAAATTAAGCAAGGTTCTAAGTGATCGAAATGTCCTCCACTGGCTAGATGTTCGTCAGGATCGGGAACATGATTGGCCGGTTTGGAAAGAAATGTTTCCCCATTATTTGTCAAGAATTAAGTTCTTTTAAAAGCAATAAGATTAGAGTATTAAGATTAAAAATAATTAAGATGAAAAAAATTGGAATATTATTTGGGATGGAAGACACTTTTCCGCAAGCATTTATTGACCGAGTTAACTCGAAAAATGAAAAAGGAATCATTGCTGAAGCCGTTTCTATAGATAAAGTCGTTCAAAATCAAGGTGGCGAATATGCCGTGATCATTGACCGAATTTCGCAGGATGTTCCCTTCTATCGTGCCTATCTTAAAAATGCCGCATTGACCGGAACCAATGTCATCAACAATCCGTTTTGGTGGAGTGCCGACGACAAATTTTTCAACAATGCATTGGCTGATACTTTAGGAGTTCCATTGCCCAATACAGTAATTCTTCCTTCGGCGGAACATCCAACGGACACGACTGGAAAATCTTTTAGAAACCTGAAATACCCTATGGATTGGGAAGGAATTTTCGATTACATTGGATTTCCTGCCTATATGAAACCCTATGCAGGCGGCGGTTGGAAAAACGTTTACCGATTGGAAAACAAGGAAGAATTTTGGGAAAAACATCAGGAAACTGGGCAGTTAGTGATGATGTTGCAGGAAGAAATTGTCTTTTCGGAATATTTCAGGGTGTACTGTCTGGGCTGCAAAGCCGTTCGAATTATGCAATACGAACCAAGAAATCCGCATCATTTGCGTTATGTAATTAACGGACCACCTGTTGACAAGAAATTATTGGCCACAGTAAAAGATTTCACGCTTCGACTTTGCAAAGGCTTGGGTTATGACTTCAATACGGTAGAATTTGCCGTTCGTGACGGTATTCCGTATGCGATTGATTTTGGAAATCCCGCACCCGATGCCGAGTTGACTTCCGTTGGTGCTGAAAATTTTGAATGGGTTGTCGAAGAAGCCGCAAAAATGGCAATCGCTACCGCCAAAAAACAAAAACCAAAAAAAATAAACCTAACTTGGGGAACATTTATCAAGGAAGCTACCGCAGATAAATAACCAATTTATAGGGAAATTTTAAATCCAATTAAATGAAAACTTACCGCCAAGGCGCAACAGGTGCACTTACAGATGAATATGAAAGAGCCATTATGGAACTTCGAACTTTATTGTTGGGAATTTCCGAAACGGAATTTATCGCCATAAAAAACACTTTGCTCTCCGAAAATTTCCAATCCATTAGGAATATAATTTCCCACGTCGTACGATCGGGTTATTCTTATGCAAACTACATCCGGAACAGATTTGGTGAGGAAGTTTTTAAAAATGAAGTCCGAATTGAATCTATCGGAGATGCCATTAATAATTTGGAATATATGTTCCTATATACTTTGGAAACGCTCAGAAACAAAGATCATTTGACCTATAATGATTTGATGAAAACACTCATTAAAACCTCCTGGACAACGTATGATCTTGAGGCATTAATGGAACACGCAATCGTCCATATACTCCGTCATAGACTTCAAATACAAAAAATGTTGTAATGAAAAAACTACCTGTTTTCACGCTCGGTGTTGAAGAAGAATACCAAATTATTGATCCTGAAACAAGGGATTTGCGTTCGCATTTGTCTAAGATTGTTGATGGTGCCAAAACAATTTTGAATGAACAGGTAAAATCCGAAATGCATCAATCGGTGGTGGAAGTAGGAACCAATATTTGCAAAAACGTTCAGGAAGCAGAAGCCGATATCAAATCTTTACGATCCGTAATTGTTGATTTGGCAAATAAACAGAGACTAATTGTTGGCGGTGCTGGAACGCATCCGTTTTCAAAATGGCAGGACCAACCCATAACCGATGATCCGCGGTATCATAATATTGTCAATGAATTGCAGGACGCAGCACGTTCAAATTTGATTTTCGGAATGCATTGCCATGTTGGGATCGAAAACCGAGAAATTGGATTGCAATTGATGAACCAGGCCACTTATTTTTTGCCACATATTTTTGCGCTTTCCACCAATTCCCCGTTTTGGGAAGGAAGACAAACTGGCTACAAATCCTTTAGAACAAAGGTTTTTGACAAGTTTCCAAGAACGGGCTTGCCCGAATATTTTGATTCGCTTTCCGCCTACGAAAATTTCTTGGAAACATTGGTAAAAACCAATTGCATCGACAATCCGAAGAAAATTTGGTGGGATTTACGTTTGCATCCGTTTTACGACACAATAGAATTTCGCATCTGCGATATGAGTTTGACTGTCGAGGAAACGATGTGCATCGTGGCAATTATCCAAGCTATCGTGGCCAAATTGTACAAATTAAATTTGAACAATATGAGCTTCAATATTTACCGAATTGCCTTGGTAAAAGAAAATAAATTCCGTGCGGCACGCTACGGCATTGAAGGAAGTATGATTGATTTTGGCCTTCAAAAAGAAGTCGAAACCCGATTGCTGATTCTTGAATTATTGGATTTTATCGATGATGTTGTCGATGAATTGGGAAGCCGGGAACAAATTAATTATGTGCACGAAATATTGAAAAACGGCACCGGAGCGTCAAAACAATTGGCAGTTTTCGAAAAGACAAATGACTTAACCAAGGTTGTTGATTTTATCACGGGCGAATTTACGAAAGGACTTTGAGGAAGTGTTCAGTAATCAGTAATCAGTTTTCATCCTCAAATTTATATTGTCATTGCCGTTGAAAAAATTATATTTACGTCACCAAATTGTTTAAAATAATGAATAATAATACTATAAAAATAGCGGTTTTAGATATGTACAATGGCGAACCGAATCAAGGAATGCGCTGTATCATTGATATTATCAACCGTTTTAACCAAATAGTCACTTTCGAGATTTTCGACGTAAGAGGGAAATCGGAATTGCCAGAAATTAAGAAATTCGATATTTATATTTCGACTGGAGGTCCAGGAAATCCTTTGATTGGCGACGGAAATTGGGATACGAAATACTACGATTTCATTGATGAATTGACCAAATGGAATAATGAAAATACTATCAAAAAACACGTATTATTCATTTGTCATTCGTTCCAAATGGCATGTAAACATTTTGGCTTGGCCGAAATTACCAAGCGAAACGACACTTCTTTTGGCGTGATGACCATTCATAAAACAAAAGACGGTCTTGTCGATCCACTTTTTGAAGGACTCGCCGATCCTTTTTACGCCATTGATTCCCGTGATTATCAGGTGGTTCAGCCCAAATTAAGCGTGTTTTCGAAAAAAGGAGCCAAAATTATTTCCTTGGAAAAAATTAGAGATCACGTGCAATACGAAAGAGCCATTATGGCGGTGCGTTTCACCGACTATTTTATTGGAACCCAATTTCACCCGGAAGCGGATCCAATAAGTTTTATTTCACATTTGAGAAATAAAGAATCCAAGGAAAAAATAAGAGCTATGAAAGGCAAACGGAAGTTCCGAAATATGCTCGAAGATTTGGTGGACGATGATAAAATTTACAGAACCAACGAAACCTTGATTCCGAATTTTCTTAGAATTGCCGTCAATGACCTGATGGAAACCAAGAAAATACTTTCGAATTAAATTCAAAAAATATGATTCCAAAATATCGCGACTTATTCAATTTCCAATTTACCGAGAAAAAATATCAGGAATTCAAGAACGATATTGCTTCTGATTTTGATTATGTACCCACTTTTCGAATAGCAGAAACTCCTTTTTTTATCTCCAATGAGTTAAAAGCACAAATGCTGGAAGGCTGTGCTGATATCATAAAATTGATTCAACAGAAAGACTTTAAGGAGCTCACGGATAAATCTTTGGAATTAAATCACAAGGTTCCCAACGAAGACGAACATACTAGTTTCTTGGCCATCGATTTTGGAATTTGCGAAGAAAACGGAGCCGTTGTTCCAAAATTAATTGAAGTTCAAGGATTTCCGTCTTTGAACAATTACCAAATTAATTTATATGAAAAATTCAAGAATCATTATCCGTTTCTAAAGGATTTGACGCCGTTCATCAATGATATAACGCCTAAGAAATATCTCGAAATACTGGAAGATGTAATTTGCAACAATCATCCGAAAGAGAATGTCATTTTACTGGAAATTGAACCCGAAAAGCAAAACACGAAAATCGATTTTTATTATTGCCGAAAAGACCTTGGCATTCCAATAGTTTGTGTCACCGAAATAATTAAAAAAGGCAAACAACTTTTCTACAAAAATGAAAGTGGTGAAGAAATCCGTGTGAAACGCATCTACAATCGAGTGATTTTTGACGAATTAGATTTGAGAACCGATTTGAAACTGAATTTTCATTTCTCGGACGATCTTGACTTAGAATGGGCCGGACATCCCAATTGGTTTTTCAGAATCAGCAAGTTTATTTTGCCATTCCTTAAAGGAAAATATTTCATAGAAACCACTTTGTTGAGCGACTTGAAACAAATTCCGGAAGATTTAGAAAATTATGTATTGAAACCTTTGTTCTCATTCTCAGGTTCCGGCGTAATTTTTCACGTAAAAAAAGAAGATATCGAAGCTGTGGTCGAAAAAGAACTTTATATTCTCCAGAAAAAAGTAAATTATATTCCCATCGTGCAATCTCCAGATGGAAAAGTAAAAGCCGAAGTTCGTGTACTTTGCGTTTGGAAAAAAGAAGACACCGCTCCTACTCTACTCTGCAACCTGGTTCGATTGAGCCGTGGCGAAATGATTGGCGTAAAATTCAATAAAGATAAAAATTGGGTTGGCGGAACTTTGGGATTGTTTGAGAGGTAGATGATCTAAATTAATAATTTTCAATTATTTACTTTTTTTGCGTATAATTTTCTTTTTTTATTATTTTTCCGTCTTTATCATAATAAACCCAAATACTATCTTTATTCCATCCATAACCCCTACTAGTATAAATTTCTTTCCTTTCTATTTTTAAATTAGTATATCCATATTCAATTTCTCTAATTCGTAACCCATCCTTATCATATTCAGAAGTTGAATTTATATGTGAAGATGGGGAAAATAATTGCCAAATAAATATGAATATAAAAAACGGCAAAGGTGTTGAAAAGCTTAAAATTAATTTATCTAATGTACCTTTTATTTTAATATAATTAAACTTAATTGACAATATAAGTATTATACCGGCAACAACCCAAAATATAGGAAAGATAAACAAATATCCTAATGAAGCACTTTGATTACTATTCAAATCATTAATAAAGAATAATGTAATTGCAGTGTAAAAAAAAGCAAATACTATTAGAAATGGCGTATTCTGGTATTTATTTTCTGCTTCCATATAATTTTAACCAACTTATTATCTATTAAAAACTACTTGTTACTTTTCAACACATTCACATAAAAATTCTTATCTACTTCCACTTTCAAATCTTTCGCAGTTTGAGGTAAATTAGTCCATTCTGCAATAGGTTTCAACCATTGTTCTTTTCCGTTCAAAGTTACTTTTACAGGAATATTAAAACCGGGAACACAATTTGTCCAGCGATACGATAGATTGTTGTCCTTGAATTTATATTCAAAAGCCGGGATCCTAATATCTCTCAAATATTGGTCAAAAAACGGAGCTAAATCCAGTCCAATGTTTTTACTTAAATAATCCTCAATTTGTTTAGTAGTCACGGTTTGGTGATAAAAAGTGCTGTTCAAACCGCGTAAAATAGTTCTCCATTTTTCGTCATCATTCACTATTTGGCGAAGCGTATGAAGCATATTGGCCCCTTTTGGATACATATCACCTGAACCTTCAAAATTCACATCGTACTTTCCTATGATTGTTTTTTCGTTCTTAATCCATTTTCTTATTCCTATCGTATAAGCATTTCCTGCTTCTTTTCCGTAATAGTAATCTACAAATAAACATTCAGAATAAGTAGTAAAACCTTCGTGAATCCACATATCAGCGATGTCTTTGTAGGTAATATTATTGGCAAACCATTCATGTCCTGATTCGTGAATAATGATATAATCAAATTTTAATCCCCAACCAGAGTCACTCCTGTCAGTTCCCAAATATCCATTTTTAAATTTGTTACCATACGTAATACTACTTTGATGTTCCATTCCTAAATAAGGAGCTTCAACGAGCTTGTAACTGTCTTCATAAAAAGGATACGGTCCAAACCAATGTTCGAAAGCTTTTAACATTCGTGGCGCATCTTTAAACTGAATTTTTGCTTTTTCTAAATTATCTCTCAAGACATAATATTCACAATCTAAATCGCCTTTTTCTCCAGGGAAAACTTCGGAAAAAGAAACATAATCGCCAATATTGATATTTACTCCATAATTATTGATGGGATTTGACACATACCAATTGAATGTTCTGGTTCCGTCCTTCATATCAATTACACTTTGCAAACGGCCATTGGAAACATCCGTCAAATTCTTGGGAACATTCACACTGATTAGCATATCGTCAACTTCGTCATACATATGATCTTTGTTAGGCCACCAAACGCTCGCACCTAGTCCCTGACAGGTCGAAGCGATAAAGGGTTTGCCATTATTGTCTTTACTCCAGGTAATTCCTCCATCCCAAGGTGGACGAACGGCGATTTTAGGTTTACCACCATAAAAAACAGTGAGTTCTTTTATTTCATTAACATTTTGTGGCGCAACCAAATCGATGTAAAAGACATTGCCGTCTCTTTGATATTTTAATTCCTTGCCGTCCTGAGTTACTTTGTATATTTCCAAAGGTTTTTGTAGATCAATTTGCATCCGATTATAGGAAGTCAAAACTTTGTAACGAATGGTATTCGAACCCGAAATTGTACTATCGGCTGGATTTACCTTGATATCAAGATGATAATATTTCACGTCCCACCATACTCTTTCCTTAGTAATGCTTCCTCGCAAAGTATCCTGATGAGTGAAAACCGTTTCTGATTTGCCCATAAGTCCTTGAGCATTCGCAGCATTAGAAATAAAAAATGCAATAATAACAATGTTTATATATTTGTTCATAAAATCAATTTTAGGTAAAAATTTTAATTTTTTATGTATCGAGTTTCTTATTGGTTACTTTAAAAAGTATTAATGCAACTTATCCACTTTTTTTTGTTCAACAACAGTAGCAAAATCAGCTGTTAAGCGATTGGCATAATCATCCAATAATTCTAAAATACGTTTGCTTGAATCTGATTTTACAATCAATCCAGCATGATATTCCAAAGGAACCCTGAAACAAACTTCCGGATCCGAAAACGATGATAAATCAGGATGCTGAAATTTGGACAAAGTCAATACAATTCCGGCATACTCTTTTTTAACTTTTGGCAAAGTGTATTTAGTTCCTTTTACCAATGAATTTTCAATGGCCGCCCATGCTGCCCAAAGATTGATATTCGAAGCTTCGGAAACCATTTCGGCCAGATGTGCGCCACCAACACGGGAAGAAGTTTCCAGAAAATAGATTTTTCCATCATCCTTGCATTTAATATATTCTGAATGTGCAGCGCCATGCTTCAATCCAAATCCTTTGATAACCTGTTCATTTACGGCTTTTATAGCTTTATCATCATCCGAATCATACTCAATATTGGCAGAACGGAAAATTCCTCCACCTTGCGAAATTTCCATTGGAGTTGTTAAATATTTTGAAGTGATACTGAACAGGATTTTGCCATTTAAAACCAAACTATCACAATGATACACATCGCCGGGACGAAATTGTTCCAATAAATATTTGAAGCGATTATTCCCCATTTCGTTGATGTGAATCCAAAGTGTTTCCTTGTCATACACTTTTATAATACCAGAGGCAGAAGCCTCAGAACGTGGTTTCAAAACCCAAGGAGCCGAAATCGTGTCGGCAAAAGTATTAATGTCGTGATCATTAAATAAGGAGCAGAAATTGGGATTCGAAATTCCGCAACTTTTAGCTCTCATTCGCATCGCCAATTTATCCCTGAAATAACGACCTGTGGTTTGTCCCATTCCGTCAATCCGAAGATTTTCGCGGAGATAAGTTGCTTTTTCAACATCATAATCATCCAAGGCCACTATGGCATCAATTTTATTTGACTTCATTAAATTGCCAACACCCAGCAACAAATGCTCTAAATTCCAATCTGTATCTTGCCCAGCCATATAGAAAACTTCGTCAATGTGGTCAAAAGGCCAAGGTTTATCTCTCAGTTTTTCGCTGGTTATCAGATACACTTTGTTGCCCAAATTTTTTAAATTGATTAAAAAATCGGCCCCTTTAAAATAATTTGAGATACAAATTAAAGTTTTAGAGTTTTCCATATTTATAAATTTTCAATGAATTTAGTTAATAAATGAACACCATATGCAGTTGCATGTTTGCTTTTTGCAAATTCATCATCACCAAAGGCAACTCCCGCAATATCAAGATGCGCCCAGGCTTTGTGTTCTTCGGTAAAATATTCCAAGAATTTTGCTGCTGAAATGGCTCCGGCAACCGGTTTTCCGCTGTAATTTTTCACATCGGCAATGTCGCTTTCTATATCTTGTTTGTAGCAATCCCAAAGCGGTAGTTGCCATAGTCTTTCTCCAATTTCATCACCAGATTGTTGCAGTTTTTTTGAAATAGCCTCATTGTTGGTAAATAAAGCCCCACAATCATAACCAAAAGTTCCCACGGCACTTCCTGTTAAAGTGGCAATATCAACAATATATTCGGGATTGAAATTCTTTATTAAATACGACAAACCATCGGCCAAAACCAATCTTCCTTCGGCATCAGTGTCAATAATTTCTATTGAATGTCCACTATAGCTTTGGATAACATCACTAGGATAAAATGATTTTGCATCTACAGAATTTTCTGCACAAGGCACAATCGCAGTCACTTTTACTGATAATTTCAAATCGGCAATCAGCTGCATTGCTCCAAAAACTGCTGCTCCGCCTGCCATATCACATTTCATATGCAACATTCCGGAAGTTTTAATATTCAATCCGCCAGTGTCGAAAGTAATTCCTTTTCCTACCAAACCTACGTGCTTGGTTTTCGCATTTGTATTTTTAGGAACATAATTCATAATGACAAATTGTGGTTCTTCGTCACTTCCTTTTCCAACAGATAGAAAAGCCTCTAATCCTGCTTTTTTTGAAGCTTCGAAACCTAAAGTCTCCACTTCAAAACCGAATTTTTTTCCGCTTTCGGTAGCCCAATTAGACAAATATTTTGGAGTGACTACATTTGGCGGTAAATCGACTAAATGCAAAATTTCAAGTTGTGCTTTGGCAATTTTTATTGCTTTAGAAACTGTTTCAGAAAAATCTTTTTTTGATAGTAACGATAGTTCAAACCCTTCGTTTAAAAACGGATGTTTCTCCGTTTTCTTGAAATGACCCAAATCGTAAGTTCCTATAGATAGTCCAGAAATAGCAGCTTCAACTTGTTCTGAAGTAAATTGTTCCGGAATAACCAAAGCCACATTCGAACCAAACGATTCTTTTTGTTTTGAGGCAATTCTTCGGAAAGTGGTTTTCAAAGATTTATAATCGATAGCTGCACCTAACCCAATAAAAATATGGGTGCAATCGTATTTTTCAACTAAATAATGGGTGTCTTTCTTTCCGTAAAATACTTTTGAATGAACAGAAACTCCGTGGAATTCAATTGGAACCAGGCTTTTGACATAAGTTTCAAAAACGGGAATTAATAGTGTTCCTGAAAATCCTTCGAGATTTTGAATTGTATTTGTTTTCATTTATTGTTATTCTTTTAAATTAAAAAAAAGCCATTCAATCGCCTTTGGAAATTCGTCGCTCCAATAGGTTTCGTTGTGTTTTCCTTCACTATTAATACTCAAATTGATTTTCATTTTGTCTTTTACAAATTCACTTGCAATTATATTTTTTTTAAACTTTTGTACATGTTTAATCATAGTGTCGCTTTCATCGCCACCAGCATACAAATAAATCTTGGTGTCGTTAGTTTCAGTCGAATCGGAGTCAATTTTTAGTTTTGGAACCACCCAAAGTGAAGGCGAAAAAATCATTAATTTTCCATATACTCTTGGATAGCGTAAACCACTGAAAAGGCTAACTAATCCGCCCATTGAACTTCCTCCAATTCCTGTGTGTTCGCGTTCTTTTTTCGTTCTAAAATTGCCGTCAACAAAGGGTTTCAAGGTTTCCGTCACAAAACGAATGTATTTTTTTCCTTGTCCTTTTCCAAGCACGGTTTTGCCTACATTGTACTCTTTTATTCGATCTTCTTCGGCGTGTTCGATAGCAATAATGATGATTTTTCCAATTTTATATTCTGACATAACTGCCAGTTTTTTATCGATTTCCCAATTGCCATATTGGGCATCTTCATTGAATAAGTTTTGCGCATCCTGCAAATACATCACGGGATATCTTTCGTCCGATTTATCATAATCGTGCGGAAGCAATGCCCATATTTTTCTAGTTTTATTGAGTTGAGGAATTTCAAATTCATCCGAAATCAGCAACACCTGCGGCAAATAGGATTGCTTGAATGGTAACCAGTTTTTTCTCCATCGGGCCACAAATTCATATTGAATTCCTGAATATTTTTTGGTGGAACGATTTTCGGTACGGTTTCCGCGGGCATCAATTTCGACCTCGCTCCAATCTCCTTTGGTAAACTTGTATAAAAGCTCTTCTGGATAATCAAAATCTTGGGCAAATTCAAAACGATAGGAATTGGTTCCAATTTTTTCCATCATAAAGTCTTTGTCCTGCGTTCGCCAACTGTTGAAATTTCCTGAAATATAAACTGACCGAGCATCATCTTCATCGGTTTTCAAAAGGATTTGGAGCCCAATTTTTGTATTTTTATCATGAAATCCTTGCTTAATGGCTGCATTCTCTGAATTTATCTCTTGCATTATGGTATTGTATTTTGTAATAAAAAGTAAATATAGTTGTTTGGCGTTTGATTTAAAAAAAAAAAAAAAAAACCAATAGTAAATGATTAAACTATTGGGTTTTTATATAATAAAATTACCTTAAAATATGATTTTTATTTCTGACGACTTTTTAGAACATCAACAACATCATTCAGTTGAAATCCTTTGGCTTGTAGCAAAATTAGATAATGAAAAAGCAAATCGGCGCTTTCACTCAAGAACAAATCATCATTGTCGTCTTTTGCTTCAATCACGACCTCGACGGCTTCTTCTCCCACTTTTTGAGCAATTTTATTGATGCCTTTTTCGAATAAAGAAGCTACGTAACTTTTCTCGGAATCTGCATTTTCTCTTCGAATTTTTATCGTTTTTTCTAAAGCAGAAATAAATCCATATTCCTGATTATTAGTTTCTTGCCAGCACGTATCGAAACCCGTATGACAAGTTGGTCCTTCTGGTTTTACATGTACCAAAAGCGTGTCATTATCACAGTCATTTTTGATATCCACCAAATTTAAAAAATTACCACTTTCCTCGCCTTTTGTCCAAAGTCTTTGTTTGGAACGGCTAAAAAAAGTAACTTTTTTCGTCTCCAAAGTCTTTTGATAGGCTTCCGCATTCATATAACCAAGCATCAAAACAGTTTTGGTTTCACTATCTTGAATAATCGCCGGAATTAATCCGTGTGCGCTTTTTGAAAAATCTATGTTCATAATTCTTGTTTTATAATTTGCATACACTTGACAGGTTTTAAAAACCTGTCAAGTGTAGTTTGCTTTAAATTCTTACTTCTATATTATTATTTTTAAGTGCTGCCTTCAATGCTTTTATTTCAATTTCCTTGAAATGAAATACGCTTGCCGCCAATGCTGCGTCTGCTTTTCCTTCTACAAAGGTATCCACAAAATGTTGCATATTTCCTGCTCCACCGGAAGCAATTATTGGAATATTAACCAGTTCAGACAATGTTGCCAAAGCTTCATTTGCAAAACCATTTTTAGTTCCATCGTGATTCATTGAAGTGAAAAGGATTTCTCCCGCTCCACGTTGTTCCACTTCTTTTGCCCAATCAAATAATCTAATTTTTGTCGGAACCTTTCCTCCTACCAAATGCACCATCCATTGTCCGTCAATTTGTTTGGCATCAATCGCCACAACAACGCATTGACTTCCGAATTTTTGCGCCAAATCATTGATTAATTGTGGATTTTTTACTGCCGATGAATTAATAGATACTTTATCAGCACCATTATGCAACAAGGCTTCAACGTCCGATACGGAGGATATACCACCTCCAACAGTAAACGGAATATTAATGATTGCCGCCACTTTTCGAACCAAGTCAATTAAAGTACTTCTTCGTTCTTCCGTTGCCGAAATATCCAGAAAAACCAATTCATCAGCTCCTTCATCCGAATAGATTTTCGCCAGATCCACAGGATCGCCTGCATCACGCAAGTCAATGAAATTAATGCCTTTTACGGTTCGTCCGTTTTTGATATCAAGGCAGGGAATAATTCTTTTTGTCAGCATAATTTATTGATTAAACCTGACAGGTTTTTAAAACCTGTCGGGTTTGTTATGATATAATTTTCCAATTGTTTCAACGAAATTCTTCCTTCATAAATTGCTTTGCCAATGATTGTTCCTTCACAACCCATTTCGGCTAGTTTTGGCAATTCGTCAAAAGTAGAAATTCCTCCAGAAGCAATTAATTTGATTCCTTTGGCTTCAGCCAACTTCTCGACTGCGCTCGAAGTGAAAGAACATTGATTTATAATTTTTTTGTACAAATCAAAACTTGGACCTTCGAGCATTCCGTCTTTGGCAATATCGGTACAAATTACGTACTGAATTCCTTTGTTTTGATACTCTTGAATGAAAGGAACCAAATCTTCATTTGAATCTTCTAACCAACCTGAAACGGCTACATTTTCATTATTGGCATCTGCCCCCAATATAATTTTATCCGAACCATATTCGGCAATCCATTTTTCGAAAACAGCTCGGTTTTTCACAGCAATACTTCCTCCTGTGATTTGGTTTGCACCTGATTCGAAAGCAATTTTCAAATCGGAATCTGACTTTAATCCGCCACCAAAATCAATCTTTAATTTAGTTTGTGAGGCAATTTGTTCCAATATTTTATAATTGACAATTTTGCTTGATTTTGCTCCGTCCAAGTCCACTAAATGCAAATATTCGATTCCGTGCGCCTCGAATGATTTGGCTACTTCCAGAGGATTTTCGTTGTAAATGATTTTAGTATTGTAATCGCCTTTCGACAAGCGAACACATTTTCCTTCGATGATATCTATTGCAGGTATTATTCTCATTTTTAGTTTATAAGTTAATAAAATTCGCTAGGATTTGCTCTCCAATATCACCGCTTTTCTCAGGATGAAATTGCGTTCCATAGAAATTATCAATTTCTAAGGCAGAAGAATATTCCAATTCATAATTTGTTGTTGCAATAGTTTCGGCACAAAGAGGAGCGTAAAAACTATGTACTAAATACATATATTCGTTTTCGGCAATTCCTTTGAAAAGATCCGATTTCAAATTATAAATTTGGTTCCAACCCATTTGTGGTACTTTTACTTTGGATGAAAATTTTGCTACATCCACATCAAAAATCCCTAATCCTTTGGTATTGCCTTCTTCCGATGAATGGCACATCAATTGCATTCCCAAACAAATTCCTAAAACAGGCTGTTTCAATGTTGGAATTAGCGAGTCTAAGCCGCTTTCTTTAAGCATTTTCATAGCAGAGCTTGCTTCTCCCACACCTGGAAAAACAACTTTATCAGCTGCTTTTATTTCATCCGAATCATTACTCAAAACTGCTTTGAATCCCAGTCTTTCGATAGCAAACATGATACTTTGAATATTTCCTGCTCCGTAATTTATGATAACAATTTTCATTATATTTTTAACCATTAAGAAATTAAGTTACATTAAGATTTTTCACTTAATAATTCATAACTTAAAATTTGTAATTTTTTAAAGCATTCCTTTTGTTGATGGCAGAATCATCTTTTCCGTATCGCGTTTTACGGCAACTTTTATCGCTTTGGCAAAAGCCTTGAAAATGGCTTCGATTTTGTGATGCTCGTTCGTTCCTTCGGCTTTGATGTTGATATTGGCTTTGGCCCCATCCGAAAAGGATTTGAAGAAATGATAAAACATTTCTGTTGGCATTTTGCCCACCATTTCGCGTTTGAATTCGGTTTCCCAAACCAACCAGTTTCTCCCTCCGAAATCAATGGCTACTTGCGACAAACAATCGTCCATTGGCAAGCAAAAACCATATCTTTCTATTCCTAATTTGTTTCCTAATGCTTTCGCAAAAACTTCTCCCAAAGCAATTGCCGTGTCCTCAATCGTGTGGTGTTCATCGACTTCAAGATCTCCATTTACGATAACTTCCAAGTCCATTTGCCCGTGACGTGCGATTTGATCTAACATATGATCGAAAAAAGCGATTCCGGTTTCAATTTTACTTTTTCCGGTTCCGTCCAAGTTCAAGTTGATATAAATATCAGTTTCATTCGTTTTTCTAGAAATGGTAGCAGAACGCTCTTCTAATTTCAAAAACTCATAAATCATTTTCCATTCTGTGGTTTGAAAAGCAATAACTGAATCTAATTCGTGTCTTTTTGAGGATATTTCATCACTTCCTAATTCTTCATCCGTGCTAAGAAAAATGGCTTTTGAACCCAAATTTTTGGCCAATTCCACGTCGGTTATTCGATCGCCAATGACAAATGAATTTTCTAAATCGTACTCCGGATTGTTGATATATTTCGTCAATAAACCAGTTGCAGGCTTGCGAGTTGGTGCATTTTCGTGCGGGAATGTTTTATCAATTAGCACTTCGCTAAAAAAAACTCCTTCATTTTCGAAAGCTTTCATCACCAAATTATGAACAGGCCAAAAGTTGGCCTCCGGATGCGAATCCGTTCCTAAACCATCCTGATTGGTCACCATAACCAATTCGAAATCCAATTCGGAAGCAATTTTTCCTAGATATTGAAAGGCTTTTGGATAGAATTCCAATTTCTCAAAACTGTCCAATTGATAATCGTTTGGTTCTAAAACCATGGTTCCGTCGCGATCTATAAAAAGTATTTTTTTCATTAAAAAAAATTTAAAGTTTAAGGTTTAAAGTTGTTTTAATACCTCAATTAATTTATTATTTTCAACCTCAGTTCCAATAGTCAAACGCAAAGTATTTTCACATAAAGGTTGGGTTGTTCTGTTGCGAATAACGATTCCTTTTACAATTAATTCGTCGTATCTTTTATTGGCATCATCCACTTTTATCAAGATAAAATTGGCTTCTGTTGGATAAATTTTTTCAACAAATTTAATTTCAAGTAATACTTTAAGTAATTGTTCTCTTTGTTCAATAATTGAAGCTATTTCGGATTTTATTTTTTCTTCATTTCCAAGTCTAAAAACGGCTCTTTGTTGCGTTAATTCATTTACGTTATAAGGTGGTTTTATTTTGTTTAAAACCGAAATTACCGCAGCCGAAGCATAACAAATTCCCAATCGGATTCCGGCTAAACCGTATGCTTTTGAAAGCGTTTGTGTAATTACTAAATTTGGATATTTATCTAATTGAGCCAACCAACTTTCCTTTTCAGAAAAGTCAATATAAGCTTCATCAATTACAATTAAACCATTAAAATTTTCTAGCAATTCTAAAACACTTTCATCTGAAAATGAATTAGCTGTTGGATTATTTGGGGAGCACAAAAAGATGATTTTCGTGTTTTCGTCAACAGTGTTTAAAATCTTTTCGACTTGTGGTTGAAAATCATTTGACAGTAAAATTTCTCTATTTTCAACAGCATTGATATTCCCCAAAACGCCATACATACCGTACGTTGGTGGTAAAGTAATTACATTGTCTACTTTAGGTTCACAAAAAGCGCGGAACAATAAATCCAAAACTTCATCACTTCCGTTTCCAAGCAAAATTTGATTGGCTTGTACCTTTTTTTGATTCGCCAAAATCACTTTTACATTACTTTGCTGTGGATCTGGATAGCGATTCACTCCATTTTCGAATGGATTTTCATTGGCATCCAAGAAAATCATATCAGCAGTGTCGAAATCCTCAAATTCGTCACGTGCCGAAGAATAAGGCTTCATCAGCTTTACGTTTTCTCGAACTAGATTATTTATATCGAAATTATTTCCCATCTTCAATTTCTTTTAATCGTAATGTAACAGCATTCTTATGTGCTTGCAATCCTTCGGCTTCGGCCATAATTTCTATTGCTTCTCCAATATTTTGAATTCCTTTTGCAGAGATTTTTTGAAAAGTCATTGCTTTGGTGAAACTATCTAAATTTACGCCACTATAATTCTTGGCATAGCCGTTGGTTGGCAACGTATGATTGGTTCCCGAAGCATAATCCCCCGCACTTTCCGGAGTATAATTTCCAATAAAAACTGAACCCGCATTTACTATATTATCTACAAAATAATCTTCATTTTTACTACAAATTATAAAGTGTTCCGGGCCATATTCGTTGATTAATTTCAAAGCAATTATGTCATTTTCAACAAAAATCAGTTTCGAATTGGCAATAGCTTTTTCCGCGATGGCTTTTCTTGGTAAAACTTCCATTTGGGATTGAACTTCTTTTTCGACTTGGTCAATTAGTGCTTTTGAAGTAGAAACCAAAATTACCTGACTGTCGGTTCCATGTTCAGCTTGCGACAACAAATCGGAAGCAATAAAAGCAGGAACAGCAATGTCATCGGCAACAATCAACAATTCAGAAGGACCAGCTGGCATATCGATAGCAACGCCAAATTGGGTTGCCAATTGTTTTGCAACAGTCACAAATTGGTTGCCTGGACCAAAAATCTTATACACTTTTGGAATCGATTCCGTTCCGAAAGTCATCGCTGCAATCGCTTGGATCCCTCCTATTTTTAATATTTTTGTAACACCGCATAAATGAGCAGCATACAAAATTGCTGGATTGATATTTCCGTTTTTATCAGGAGGCGAACATAAAACAATTTCATTGCAACCCGCTAAATTTGCTGGAACAGCAAGCATCAAAACCGTTGAAAATAATGGTGCGGTTCCTCCGGGAATATACAAACCAATCTTTTGAATAGGTCTTTTTTCTTGCCAACAATTGACTCCTTCGGTGGTTTCTACAACAACTTTAGCTGTTTTTTGAGCGGAATGAAATTTTTCAATATTCGATTTTGCTAATTGAATAGCGCTTTTTAATTCCTCTGGAATTGAGGCATTCGCTTGCTGGATTTCGGCTTGAGCAACTTCAATATTTTCGAATTTTGCACCGTCAAATAGCGAAGTGTATTTGGCAACAGCAATATCCCCTTTCTTTTGAACTTCCTTGAAAATTTCTTTCACGGTAAATTCAATATCGTCAATAGTTTGTGTTGGTCTATTTAAAATAGCAGACCAAGTTTCTGGTTTTGGATTGAATATTTTATTCATTTTTTTTAATTTAATGATTTAAAAATTGAAAAATTTTGTCATTAATAACCTCGTATCTCTTACTTTTAAATCGTAATTTATAAAACCATTTTCTCAATTGGACAAACCAATATTCCTTCGGCACCTGCTTCTTTTAATTGGTCGATAACATTCCAAAAGCTATCTTTATCGATAACTGAATGAACACTACTCCAACCTTCTTCGGCTAGTGGCATAACAGTAAGACTTTTTAAAACCGGAAGAATTTTGCCAATGGTTTCTATTTTGTGATTAGGAACGTTCATCAAAATATATTTTGATTTTCGAGCTCTTAAAACCGATTGAATTCTGAATTGAAGGGTATCAATTAATTTTTGAACTTCAGGAGTTACTTTTGGTGAAACCGCTAAAACAGCTTCACTTTTGAAGATAACTTCTACTTCTTTTAAATTATTTTTGAATAAAGTGCTTCCGCTAGAAACGATATCTACAATACCATCGGCAAGACCAATATTTGGTGCAATTTCTACTGAACCTGAAATTTGGTGGATATCTACTTTCATTCCATTAGCAGCAAAATAATCATTTACCGTATTCGGATAAGATGTTGCAATTCGCATTCCGTCTAAATCTTTTAATGATTTATAATCGAAAGCTTTTGGCACAGCTACCGAAACTTTGCATTTTGAAAACCCTAATTTTTGGGCAACTTTTATATTTTTACCTTTTTCTACCAGAAGATTATCTCCTACAATAGCAGCATCTACAACGCCATCAATCAAATATTGAGGAATATCCGAGTTGCGTAAGAATAAAACTTCCAAAGGGAAATTAGTTGCTGCGGCTTTGAGTTGGTCGTTTCCATTATCAATGGAAATTCCACAATCTTTTAGAATTTGAATGCTTTCTTCGTTTAAACGACCTGATTTTTGAATTGCAATTTTTAAAGTACTCATTGGTGTTTTTTTTTTTATGTTTTTGTTGTTTACATTTTTTTGTTTGAATACAACAATTAGGAAATAAAAAACCCGTTTGATGTACTCAAACGGGTTTTAAAATA
>CAIOTL010000189.1 GCA_903861155.1 uncultured Bacteroidota bacterium | reverse complement strand
CAATGTCTATTCTTAATAATGACCTTTATTTATAGTAATACTAACATAATCATAAAAATATTTTTACAGCCCTATTTATACATAAATTTGCAGTTGCTGTTAAAACAAACTTGACATAATTTGGCATTTGATTCAAGATTTTTTTTAACAGATAAAATTAATTATTTTTGAAATTTATAAAAAGCTTGATCCATCCCATTTCACAATGAAGAATTTACTTGTTGAATTAAAATCGTTCCTTATAATTTGTTCCGTTTTCATAAGTTTGGCCATCATTGGCTTATTGACTTATGGCAAAAAACCTCTGAATTTAATGGTAAACCACACGAACACTCCATTCCAGGACGTTTTTTTTAAATATTACACCAATTTTGGAGATGGTTTGTTTGCCGCTTTTGTGCTATTGGCGCTTTTATTCTTTATCAATTTTCGGAATATCTTTATCGGAATAGCGACATTCATCATTTCGGGATTTGTAAGCCAATTGATAAAAAAGATTGCTTATTTTGATGAGTTTCGCCCGGCAAAAGAGTTTGCGCCTAATATACTTCATTATGTTGACGGGGTGGTAATGCATTTATATAACTCCTTTCCGTCTGGTCATTCGACCACGGCTTTCGCCATGTTTATGTTTCTAGCTTATATTTTCAAAAAAAAATATTTTCAAGTTCTATTCGCCATTATGGCCTGTTTAGTTGGCTACTCAAGAGTTTATCTTTCGCAACATTTTTTTGTTGATGTTGCTTGTGGAGGAATTTTAGGAATCACTTCCTTCTTGATTTCCTATTCCATATTTGCATCTAACCGAATTAAATGGTTCGATTATACTATTCTATCTTTGTTCTGCAAAAATACTAGTTCAAAAAAAGAACCTGCTTCGTCTTAATTTACCGAAATATTTTTTCGTACAAAGAAAACAAAACCGCCTTTTTCATACAGAAATTCAGTGTTTTTGATTTGGAGCACTTTCTCCTTATCCGCCATTTTACTCACGATATAAACAGGCTTATCAATGGTTCCGTTGAGCAACCAATCTTCGTCTAGCGCTTTGCCATTTTCAGGTTTTTGTTTATTGGTATAGAAGAATTTGGCATAACTCCTGAAACCAAAAGTAGTCACATATCCCTCTGGATTTTGATGTTTTTGGAAAAACTCTATCATACTTCCTTGGGTATGTTGCTCGATTTTTGGCACTATAAATATCATCAATAAATTCAGCATTATGGCATTCATCAAGAACAAATGAATGATATACCGGCTATTTTTCTTCAGTTTAATCAAAACGATGACCAATAAAACAAGATAGAAAATGCCTATCAAGTATTCAAAACCGCCCCATTGTACCGGCAAAAGTATGTTTTGAACGGCAAATTTATCCTTTACAAAATGAATGACATCCATTTTGAATTTTATAATCAACGGCAAGGCGGTAAAAACAATACCCAACAAGATTCCCACAAAGGACAATAAAACAAAGGACAACTTATGCAACGTTCTTTTTTCGTTGATATCCTTGTGCAAAATATAAGCTGCTATAAAGGATAATGGAAAATAACACAAAGACGAATAGTGAACTATTTTAGTGGTTGTTATCGAGAATAAAATCAAAACAACCCAAAACAAAATAAAATTCAGGGTGTAAAAATCTTTCACCAAAACAGAATTACCATCAGAAAAATTCTTTTTGAGAATGTACGGAAATGCGATTAATGAAATAGGAAAACATCCGAAAAACAAAACTATAAAGTGATAGTAAAAAGGCTCTCCGTGACCCGCTTCCGATGTCGAGAAAAGTCTAATTTGATAGGCAATAAACTCTTTGAACAATTCAATTCCACCGCCATTTAAAATCTCTGACAAAAACCAGAACGAGGTGATGAAACAAATGATAACGGTAGCCAAAACCAAGTCGAAAAATTTTATTTTGATGGTTTTCCATTTGTAAACGACATAAAATAAAACCACCAACAGAATAATCAAAACCGCCACGGGACCTTTGGTCAAAACGGCCAATCCCGTCAAAATAGAGGCTAAAACCAGGTATTTCTTTTTATAATCAACCTGATACAAGTATATAAAATAAAGCGAAATGAAGATAAAAAAATTAAACAAAGGATCAATTATCCCCGATTTAAAGTAAAAATGAGGCAAAATACTTCCAAAATAGGATAGCGCCCAAAGGAAAGCAAATTTATCTGAAATGAATTTTTTGCCAATATAATACATACTCATGATCGAGGTGATTCCCACCAAAACATTCGGGAACCGGCTGGCAAACTCGTTGATGCCGAAAATCTTCATTGACAAAGCTTGAAACCAAAAAAACAAAGGTGGCTTTTCCCAAAAAGGTTGGAAGTTAATCTGGACATTTAGATAATTCTTGTTGATTATCATTTCTCTTGCGATTTCGGCGAAATTCACCTCATCCCAATCAAACAAATGAACTGTTCCGATGGCCAACGGAAACAAAATACAGCTTAATAAAAAGAGTATTAGGAAATAGTTGTTTTTGATTTTGCTTAGGCTAAAAGATCCCATTTAATGATTTTGGTTTTATGTAAAAAATATTGAATTGAAACTGAAATCACATGCAAACCATAAATACTGCTTCGTTTGAAATTAATCGATGAAGCCTCCGGGAAATACTTTGTAGGGCAAGTAACTTCGGCAATTTCGTAATCCTTGTTGCAAATTTGTGCAATAATTTGATTGTCGAAAGCAAAATCATCCGAACATTTTTCATAATTCACCGAGTTCAAAACTTCCATACTAAAAGACCTGAAACCAGTATGATATTCTGAAAGTTTTTGATTCATCAATGTGTTTTGAAAAAGAGTAAGCATCCTGTTAAAAATGTACTTGTACAACGGCATTCCACCTCTTAAAGCTCCCTTACCCAGAATTCTGGAGCCAAAAACAACCGGATACAATTCGTTGCCAATGATACTCACCATCGCCTCGATTAGCAAAGGCGTATATTGGTAATCTGGGTGCAACATCACGACAATATCGGCATTTAATTCCTTGCATTTATTGTAACATGTTTTTTGGTTTCCGCCATAACCTTTGTTGATTTCATGACGAATCACATGACTTATTCCCAGTTTTTTTGCCAAAGCATACGTCTCGTCAATACTATTGTCATCAACCAGAATCACCTCATCGACAATTTCCATTGGGATTTCTATATAGGTTTTTTCTAAAGTCTTTTCTGCATTGTAAGCTGGCAAAACAACAACTACTTTTTTGTTTTTGTACATAAATTTTTATTTTTTATAATTCCATTTATTAAAACCGTAATTACGATTATTATTGCACCGATGTAAAAACCGGTGTTCATTTTTTCTTTGCCTCCAATAATAAAATAAGCCAAAATAATTCCGTAAACAGGTTCCAAATTCGTGGTAAGCATTACCGTATATGGCGTTAGTTTTCGCATTACTTTTACGGCGGCGGTAAAAGCATATGCGGTACAAACCGAGGACAAAATTAAAATTAAAATCCAATCCTTGAGCGTTAAAGTGAAAAAATCCGCAGTGAATTGATGTTGGAATAAAAAATACAGGCTAATAAAAAAGGTGCCTGAAAGGAATTCGTAAAATGAAATAATGGTCGATTCCTGTTTTTTAACCAGTTTTCCATTCAAAAGAGTAAAAATAACTCCCATAAATATAGAGGCCAAAGCATAGAGCATTCCTTCCAAATAGTTGACTTCGACTTGCATGATGATGCCTAGTCCGGCAATAATTACCAGCCCGAATAACACTTCGTACCAAAGCATTTTTCTTCCATAAAAAATAGGTTCCAAGATTGAAGTAAAAAAAGCTCCCAATGAAAAAACCGAGAGCGTAACCGACACATTGGAAATATGAATTGCTTTGAAAAACAAAATCCAATGGATTGCTATCAAAAATCCCACAAAAATTAATTTAAGAAATTCCTTGAGCGGAATTCGAAAAGTTTGTCTAGTAAGAAGAAGGTATAAAGCTAAAAAAATACAGGCAAAAAGCATCCGAAACCAAACAATTGCATTGGAATCAATAGTGATTAAAGCTCCCAAAATTGCCGTAAAACCCCAAATAAATAGAATTAAATGAAGATTTTTGTAGCTGCTTAATTTATCGTTTTGCATTTCGTAATAGAAAAATTGCCAAAATTCCGAAAATCATATTGGGCAACCACACAGCCAAAAATGGAGGAATACTTGATTTTTCGGCCAGTACTCCGAAGATTTTATCGAAAAATATAAAGGCAAATGCCAATGCGATTCCAATGGCCAAACTCAATCCCATTCCACCTCTTCGCTTCATAGACGAAACTGCAACGGCAATAATGGTAAGGATAAATGCCGAGGCCGGAATACTGTATTTTTTATATAAAACCACCAAATAAACATTAATATTTGAGGAACCTCGAAAATGTTCCTTGTCAATAAAACGGTTCAATTCCCCTAGATTCAATGTTTCGGCAATGTAAATCACTGGGGTCAAATCTTCTAAATCAAAATTGAATTTAGCATCTTTCTTGTCCATTTTTTCAATCTTGTCTCCCAATTCACCAACGGTTCTCTTTGTATAATCATACATTGTGTAATTCTTGGTTTTGGGATTCCATTGTATCCTGCTGGCTATAATTTTATACTCTAATCTGTTTTTTTTGAATTTCTCCAAACTAAAACTAAAAGCAGTTTTTGAAACATTGTTAAAACTATTTACGTAGATAAATTGATTGTCGCCAATTTCTCGATAAACATCCGTATTTTGTCCAGTCATTGCCCCGCTTCCTCCAGATACAAGATAGGTATATCTAAAATTATTAAATCCTTCACTACATTTTGGAACGATAAAAAACCCCATTAACAAAACAAAGATCGAAACTATAGTAGCCCCCATTATAAAAGGTCTCAAGAATCTATTGAACGAAATTCCAGAGCTCAATATGGCTATAATTTCGGTGTCATTGGCCAATTTAGAGGTAAACCAAATCACCGATAAAAACAGAAATATAGGAAATAATAAATTAGTAAAATAGACCGTGAAATTATAATAATAAACAACAATGGCCAAAAAGGGTACTTTATTTTCGATCAGGAAATTGATCTTCTCCGAAACATCAATAATGATTCCAATGGGGGCAAACAAAGCCAACATCACCACAAAAGTGGATAAATATTTTTTTAGAATGTATTTGTCTAGTATATCCATTTTTTTGGTGTTGGGTATTAGATCTTGGGTTTTGATAATATATGAATATCTAAAACCTGAACCTAATTACAATCGCTGGCTCATATTTCGAACCATCATTTCTTTCCAAGTTCTGAAATCTCCGGCTAAGATATGCTTTCTGGCCTCACGAACCAACCACATATAAAATCCGAGATTGTGTATTGTCGCGATTTGTTTTCCAAGATATTCATTGGCGGCAAACAAATGGCGTAAATAGGCTTTCGTATATTCTGTGTCCACAAAAGTATGACCCATTTCATCCACTGGCGAAAAATCGGCTTCCCATTTTTTATTTTTGATGTTGATGGTTCCAAAGGCCGTAAACAACATTCCATTTCTGGCGTTACGTGTTGGCATCACGCAGTCAAACATATCAATTCCCAAAGCAATATTTTCGAGAATATTGATAGGAGTTCCCACGCCCATCAAGTATCTAGGCTTGTCTTCCGGTAAAATCTCACAAACAATTTCAGTCATCGCATACATTTCTTCGGCGGGTTCTCCAACGGAAAGTCCACCAATTGCGTTCCCTTGTTGACCTGAATTCGCTATATATTCTGCCGATTGTTGGCGTAAATCTTTATACGTACTTCCTTGAACAATCGGAAAAAAAGCTTGGTCGTAACCGTATTTTGTTGGCATTTTTTCCAAATGATTGATGCAACGATCCAGCCAACGGTGGGTCATTTTCATTGATTTTTGGGCATAACGATAATCGCAAGGATATGGCGTGCATTCGTCGAAAGCCATAATGATGTCGGCACCAATGGTGCGTTGAATTTCCATCACTTTTTCGGGCGTGAAAAAATGATAGGAACCATCAATATGCGATTTAAACTTCACTCCTTCTTCCTTGATTTTACGGTTTGCCGAAAGCGAATACACTTGGTAACCGCCGGAATCCGTCAAAATATTGCGATCCCAATTCATAAATTTGTGCAAACCACCGGCTTTTTCGAGAATTTCGGTTTGCGGGCGCAGGTATAAATGGTAGGTATTCCCGAGAATAATATCGGGATTGATATCGTCTTTCAATTCGCGTTGGTGTACTCCTTTTACCGAGGCCACCGTGCCCACAGGCATAAAAATGGGAGTTTCAATCACGCCGTGATCCGTGGTGATGCTTCCCGCCCTGGCTTTGGACTGCGGATCTTTTTGTAATAAATCAAATTGCATAAAATCATTTTTCAGTGCGCAAAGATAATTTATTTAAGATTTAGTCCCGACACTTCGGGATAGGATTTAGGATTTTATTTTACAGGTCTGGTTGAAACTATAATTTTTGGCAACTTTATTCAATGCAAGCCATAAAAAAACCTTCCTAAACGGAAGGTTTTTTTGCTGAAAATCAAAAAAATTAATTCATATTTTGCCAGCCATAACTTCCCAGAGTAGTCTGAATGTGAACCCTGAACAGCAAATCATCAGCTCCTCCAGGCAAAGCAGGTGATGCAGAACCGTTTAAATAAAGCCTGTTTTTAAGACTTTATTTATGAAATGTCCAAAATAGATTTTGCCAATTTAAATTATTCATCGAAAAAAAATTCACTTGTGTAACTAAAGTTACTTTGCAATCTTTGTTGTTGTATTACTTTTGCTCCATAATAATTCTGAAACTTGTTTTATAAAACGTAAAAAATAAAAGTTAAAAAAAATGAATATGGAAAAAATAATTGTAGCAAATCAAGGCACAATCGTTGATGTTCGCACTTACGGAGAATTTATGGGTGGCAATGTTGCCAATTCCATCAACATTCCATTGAATGAAATTCCGGAAAGAATGGAGGAGTTAAAAAACCTTAAATCTCCGTTAATACTTTGCTGCGCATCGGGAGGCCGAAGTGGTCAAGCCCACCATTTTCTTTCCCAAAACGGAATCGAATGCTATAATGGCGGTTCATGGCTGGAAGTGAATTTTTACAAATCTCAAAATAAATAAAATGATCAACATGCTCAAAAAAATGTTCGGATTCGGACCAGGAGTAAATTATGCCGAATTAGTGCAACAAAGAGCCATCGTTTTGGACGTTCGCTCCAAAGGGGAATTTATGGGCGGTCATATCAAAGGTGCCGTGAATATTCCAGTCGAAACTTTAAGAAACAACTTAGGCAAACTGAAAGACAAAAACAAACCCATCATCACTTGTTGCGCTTCGGGAATGCGAAGTGCTTCAGCAAAAAGCATTTTGGTAGCCAACGGCTACACGCAAGTTTACAATGGTGGCGGCTGGTCAAGTCTTCAAAATAAATTATAATGAATAAAGAAACCTTACTAACCGATTGGAATTTTATGCGGATTCTGCGTTTGGGATTGGGAATATATATTGCCGCACAAGCCGTGGAAACCCAAAGCCTATTTTCGAGAGTTGTTACCGTTATCTTTTTGTTTCAAGCCATTACCAATGCGGGCTGTTGCGGTTCCAACAAAGAAAACCAATTCCAATACCATTGAAGACGTAGAATACGAAGAAATTAAATAAAACAAACTGTCTTCGAAAAGACAAAAAGATAGTTTTTAAATGTCCTGTTTACCATTGGAAAAGTCCCGCATCTGTGGGGCTTTTTTTGTGCTCACAAATCATAATAACAATTCCGAAAATCATTTGTCTTACGGGAAAATAAAAATTACATTTGCAGCAGTTTAACTTTTACACATAAAATGAAGCCTAACACACAACAATTAAACGATTTAACTATCCAAGTCAGAAGAGATATTCTTCGTATGGTTCACGCTGTCAATTCAGGTCATCCCGGAGGTTCTCTTGGCTGCGCCGAATTTATGGTCTCCTTGTACCAAAACATAATGGACAGAAAACCAGGTTTTGATATGGACGGAATTGGAGAAGATTTATTCTTCCTTTCAAATGGTCATATTTCTCCCCTATTCTACAGCGTATTAGCAAGAAGCGGTTATTTTCCGGTATCGGAATTAGCAACTTTCCGTCTAATCAATTCAAGATTACAAGGTCACCCAACAACTCATGATGGTTTGCCTGGTGTGAGAATTGCTTCGGGTTCTTTGGGACAAGGATTATCAGTTGCCATTGGTGCTGCTCAAGCCAAAAAGCTGAACAAAGACAGCCATTTGGTTTATACCTTACACGGTGATGGCGAATTGCAGGAAGGTCAAAACTGGGAAGCCATAATGTATGCTTCTGCTAAGAAAGTGGATAACTTGATTGCAACAATAGATGTAAACGGAAAACAAATTGACGGAACAACTGACGAAGTTTTGGCAATGGGAAGTATTCGTGCCAAATTCGAAGCATTCGACTGGGACGTTCTAGAAATTGCAAAAGGAAACGACATCGAAGCAATTATCGCTGGATTGACTGAGGCAAAATCAAGAACTGGAAAAGGAAAACCGGTTTGTATTTTATTGCATACTGAAATGGGTAACGGAGTAGATTTTATGATGTACAGTCACGCATGGCATGGTAAAGCACCTAACGATGCTCAACTCGAAAATGCTTTGAGTCAAAACTATACTGAAGCCAAAAGCGACTACTAAATCAGATTGCAGATTTTAGATTGCAGATTTCAGATTCAAAACTAAATCTTTCAATTAAAAAATCTTTTAATCTTTTAATTTAAAAAGAAAAATGAAAAAATATATAAATACAGGAAGTAAAGATACTCGCTCGGGTTTTGGAGTGGGAATGACCGAATTAGGTCAAAAAAATGAAAAAGTGGTGGCCCTTTGTGCGGATTTAATTGGTTCGTTAAAATTTGACGATTTTAAGAAAAATCATCCAGAGCGTTTTTTCCAAATTGGGATTGCTGAAGCCAATATGATTGGAATTGCAGCAGGATTAACCATTGGCGGAAAAATTCCTTTTACTGGAACTTTCGCTAACTTTTCTACAGGAAGAGTTTACGATCAAATCCGTCAATCAGTAGCCTATTCTGATAAAAACGTTAAAATTTGTGCTTCTCACGCTGGATTGACATTGGGTGAAGATGGAGCAACGCACCAAATTTTAGAAGACATTGGATTAATGAAAATGTTGCCTGGAATGACTGTAATCAATACCTGCGATTACAATCAAACAAAAGCTGCAACAATAGCTTTAGCAGATCATCACGGTCCTGCTTATTTGCGTTTTGGTCGTCCTGTTGTACCAAATTTTATGCCTGCTGATGAACCATTTATTATTGGGAAATCCATTCTTTTAAACGAAGGAACAGATGTTACGATTATTGCTACTGGACATTTAGTTTGGGAAGCGCTTGTAGCTGCCGAAGCTTTGGAAGCAAAAGGAATTTCTGCCGAAGTAATCAATATTCACACCATCAAACCTTTGGATGAAGAAGCTATTTTGAAATCATTAGCTAAAACCAAATGTGTGGTTACTGCCGAAGAACATAACATTCTTGGTGGTCTTGGCGAAAGCGTTGCCAGAGTTTTGGCGTTGAACAATCCATCTCCACAGGAGTTTGTTGCCGTTCAAGATAGTTTTGGCGAAAGCGGAACACCGGAACAGTTAATGGACAAATACAAGTTGAACAATCAGGCGATTGTTGCAGCTGTAGAAAAAGTGATTAAAAGAAAATAAGATTTAGCTTTTAACTTAGACAAAGTTTAAAACTTTATCTAAGTTTTTTTTATAAAAAATCCCGTTACAATAATTTGTAACGGGATTTTTTATTGCTGTATTTTACTATTTATGGATGACAGGTTTTATCTAAATAATTTTTCTTCTCTGAAGCACAGGTTGGGATATCTGCAAAAGGGAATGCCAATCCGGTTGCAGGATTCTTGATTTCAAGTTTTGTTGTGTAATTATCGTTATCGTCATCAACATCCAAGAAATCAGGTATGGTATCGCCATCCGTATCATCCTTATTTACAGTAGTTGACGAAGAATAATTTGCTGTATTTCTGTAATCATAAACATAACCGTCACTATTTAAGTCTTCCAAATAGGAAGGAATACCATCACCATCTTGGTCTAGACGTTGAATTCCAAATAATTTAAAGCTAAAAACCAAGGGTGCATAAGCTGGAATTAGACCTGATCCTGTATTATAATAAGCCAAGCCGGAAGGAATAAACATTACACCCGCACCAAAATCAGTGCGACTAATCGTACCATCAGGATTTGGAGAGGAGATTCCAGTTTTAAATTGCGGAAAAATCTCTGACCATCCTGTTATGGTAGTATATAAACTCAAGATTGATTGAGGATTTTTAACATCTTCAAATAAGGTCGAAGTAAGCGGCGAAGTCGTAACTCCATTAGTTGTGGTACTCACACGGTCCAAATATTCCCCATGATACGATGTTAAAACCCCATCGACATTACATGGTGACTGGCCTACTCCAGGTCGTAACACTAAATAATAAATTTTATAAGGCACATTATGTATGGCGAAATCCTTGCTCACTTCCCTAACCATAAGTTTAGGAAAAGTTGTACTATTTAAATACGACCAAATAGAGGATTGACTTCCTCCGTCTGGAATCTTGGTAATAGTTACGTCTTGATCGTCAGGTTGACCTGCATCATTAATAATTGTTATATAATTTGTTTTTAAATATTCTTCAATATCAGCATTATCACTTGCATATTGGGCAGCGTGGTCTCGAGGGGGTGCAACGGCAGTACTACTCTTCGAACATGAAAAGAAAGAGACAATTGTAATTAATAAAATAAAATAATACTTAAATTTGTTCATTAT
>CAIOTL010000188.1 GCA_903861155.1 uncultured Bacteroidota bacterium | reverse complement strand
TCGAATGTTTTTTATAGACATTGTAATTTATTTTAATTTTATTCCGCTAACTATTTCTTTTTCAGCGATTTTCATTATTTCATCAAATGATAACTCTTTTACACAAAGCGGTTTATGAACCGTAAAGGTAAGATGATTTCCCAAACCAAGCGGAAAAAAACCAAATCTAACCATTTTCCATGAATTATTTATACTTATTGGAACAACATAAGCTGTTGGCGCATATTTACATAATATTTTTAATCCGCTTTGGGCAAATTCTTTTGGAACACCCGTTTTGCTTCGGGTTCCTTCCGGAAAAATAACTGCTGATCGCATGTGTTTTTCAATATATTCGGACAATCCTTTTATGGCCGGAATGGCTTGTTTTGGATCTTTTCGATCAATAAGAACCGAGCCGCCATGTCGTAAATTATAAGAAACACTCGGAATTCCCTTTCCTAATTCTTTTTTGCTCACAAACTTGCAATGATAACGCCGTAAATACCAAATCATGACAACAATATCATATAAACTTTGATGATTGGATACAAAAATCAAAGGAACATTTTCAGGAATTAATTCTCTGTTTTCGAAAGTATAAGTCGTTCCCAATAAATTCGTGCATCGCAATAAAAAAAAGTTCATGTAATCAACGCTTACTTTATGGGCTTGATACCCAAAAACATTGAGACAAACCCACTGAATGGGATGAAAAACAACCAAAGTAAGCCCGAAGCACAAATAATAAATAATCGATATGGGATACGAAATTAGTTTTTGCATCTTGAAAAATTTAGCCGCAAAAATAAGAAATATATTTTTAGCGGGATTTTAATACCAAACAATAATGTTGTTTTGGTTATGAATTACAAGTAATTTAGCTAGATTTGTTTTGGTTGCTTGTAGGATTGGGCACGGAATAAAATTCCGCGCTATTCGTAAATGAGGATAATTTGTAAATCCAAACAATCGATATTAGATATGTATCATGAAAAATTATTAAAATAAAATATGGGAAATATATATTATATGATATGGGCTGATGCTATTCAAAGGATTCGAAAATATCATCCTAAAGAAAAAGATTGGAAAACTATTACATTATTATACATAACTTGGATACACTCATTGAATTATTGGATATTAATAATTTGGTTAAAGTATTTTAAAATTTTCACATTGCCCCTCATTCACATCGAGATATTCCCAGGTGATTTATTAAATAGCTTTTCAGCTTTTGCAATTGAATTTGCTTTGCCATTTGGTATTATAAATTACTTTCTAATCTTTTATAAAAACAGATATGAGAAGATTGTAGAAAATTATAGTAATTTAAAAACAGCATACGCTCTTATTTATTCAACTATTATAGCCCTTGCCGCTTTATTTTCAGCATTTCTTTATGGGGCATTGACTTAATCTCTGCCCACAAATTCAATCAAGAAAACAAACAAAAAACTACATTCTAAAAAAAATAATGCTATTTAGGGTTTAATTGTACCTTTGCATTCGAAAATATTTACAGTTTCTATACTAAAAAATGAACTCCACTTATCCAAAAAACGAAAAGCTAAAAAGTAAAATCACTATAGATTTGCTTTTTTCCAAAGGTAAATCCGTATCAAAATATCCTTTGAGACTGGTTTTCGTAGAAAGTGATTATGGCATTCCTGAAGGTTCTGGACAAAAACTAAAAATGGGTGTTTCTGTTTCCAAAAAGAACTTTAAACACGCTGTAGATCGTAATTATTTTAAGCGCGTTCTTCGCGAAACTTATCGATTAAATAAACATTTGCTCATCGACAATCTCGACAAACCGTATGCCATGATGTTTTTTTATCAAACCAAAGACCGTTTGTCTTACGAAGAAATCAATACCAAAACGATTCAATTGTTTGAAAAATTTATTCTCCAAATGAAAAGTCAAGAATAGCAGTTTTTACACACAAAATGTTGTTATTGGGGAATTAGTATTAATTTAGTAGTCTGTAATTAAGCCCATCCAAAATCATGAAATCCATTTTCAAAAAGAAATATATAATTCCCGTTGTCGCTTCGGCATTTATGTTTGTTGGCGTTAGTTTCAAAGACAATTTCTTTGAGATTGCAAAACAAATAGAAATATTCACCACACTTTTCAAAGAGCTGAATAGGAACTATGTTGACGAAAC
>CAIOTL010000187.1 GCA_903861155.1 uncultured Bacteroidota bacterium | reverse complement strand
AAAATGGATTAATAAAAAACTTTCATAAACTGGATATTTATTTTTCTAAAGCAATAAAAAAATAAACAAATTTTCATTTTTGATAATGATATAAAAAATGGATTCGGTATAAATCGAGTCCATTTTTTTGTTTTAAAAGGAATAGTTTTTACTACTTTTACAGCCTAAATCTAAAGCAAAAATGTCTGCATCTAAAAAAGATTACAAAAGAATTACCACAAAGTCATTAATAGAAATGAAATCTCATGGAGAAAAAATCTCTATGCTTACGGCTTATGATTACTCCATGGCAAAAATCGTTGATGCTGCCGGAGTTGACGTAATATTAGTGGGGGATTCTGCATCGAATGTTATGGCGGGTCACGAAACTACTTTGCCCATTACTTTAGACCAAATGATTTATCACGCATCGAGCGTGATTCGTGCTATTTCAAGATCTTTGGTTGTTGTCGATTTGCCTTTTGGAAGTTATCAATCGGATCCAAAAGAAGCATTGCGTTCTGCCATCAGGATCATGAAGGAAAGTGGCGGACATGCTGTAAAACTAGAAGGTGGAAGCGAGGTTAAAGAATCAATAAAAAGAATCTTAAATGCTGGAATTCCCGTTATGGGACATTTGGGTTTAACCCCACAATCTATATACAAATTCGGGACTTATACCGTTCGTGCCAAAGAAGAAGAAGAAGCCAAAAAATTGATGGAGGATGCTAAAATTCTTGAAAAATTAGGCTGTTTTGCAATAGTTATCGAGAAAGTTCCTGCTCATTTGGCCGAAAAAGTGGCTAAAACCATTTCCGTTCCTGTAATCGGAATTGGTGCCGGTGGCGGTGTAGACGGCCAAGTTCTGGTTATTCACGATATGCTAGGAATGAATAATGAATTTAGTCCAAGGTTTTTGCGTCGTTATATGGATTTATATGAAGGAATGACAAAAGCAATCGGACAATATGTTGCCGATGTGAAGTCGAGCGATTTTCCAAACTCTAGCGAACAATATTAGGTTAGACTTCTTAGATTTTTAGACTGAATTAGACGAATTAGATCAAATTCAAGAATCTAGAAATCTAATATTCTAAATATCTAAAAAGTATAAAATCTAAGAAGTTTAAATGAAAATAATATCCACAAAAAACAACCTTCAAATTCTACACGAAGACAACCATCTTATTGTAGTTAATAAGCGTGTGGGCGATATTGTACAAGGCGATAAAACGGGAGATAAACCCCTTTCTGATGTTGTAAAAGAATATATCAAAGACAAATACAACAAACCCGGAGAAGTTTTTTTGGGAGTGGTACATCGATTAGACAGACCAACAACCGGAATCGTAGTTTTTGCCAGAACCTCTAAGGCTTTAACTCGAATGAATGAATTGTTTAGCAATCGCGAAACCCAAAAAACCTATTGGGCAATCGTAAAAAACAAACCTCAAAATTCCGAAGACAAACTCATTCATTATATCAAACGAAACGAGAAAAACAATACTTCAAAAGCACATAGTAATGAAGTTTCAGAAAGTAAAGTGGCTAGTTTAGAGTATAAAATAATCAAAGAACTGAACAATTATTTTGCCTTAGAAATCCATCTCCATACTGGAAGACATCATCAAATTAGGGCCCAACTTTCAGCAATTGGTTCCCCCATTAAAGGGGATTTAAAATATGGTTTTGATAGAAGTAATCCGGATGGCGGAATTCATCTTCATGCTCGAAAACTGATTTTCGTTCATCCGGTATCCAAAGAAAACATTGAAATTATTGCTCCAGTTCCAAATGACGTGATTTGGAATGCTTTATAATTCTAAAAAGACATACCTTTAATGCTAAATTTTAGTCTAAAATATGGAATATAAAACCAATATCAATTTCAGAAAAGAAAGCTTGATAAAGTTGTTGAATGCCGTTATCGTTTACGAAAACGAAATTATTCAAGCCTTGTATGATGATTTCAAAAAGCCTGCTTTTGAAGCTGTGTTTACTGAAACCAGCTATGTTATATTAGAATTAAAAGACACGATAAAGAATCTCAAGAATTGGGCTAAGCCCAAAAGAGTTTTCCCATCACTATTAAATTTTCCTTCGACTGATTATATTTACAAAGAACCTTACGGCAAAGTATTAATAATCGCCCCTTGGAATTATCCTTTCCAATTGGCACTTTGTCCTTTGATTTCAGCTGTTGCAGCCGGGAATCAAGTAGTCGTAAAACCATCAGAGCTCAGTCCGAAAACATCTGAAATTATTACTCAAATAATCGCGAAAGTATTCGACAAAAACCATGTCGAAGTTATTGAGGGCGGTGTTGAAGTTTCGCAGCAATTGCTATCTCAGCGCTGGGATTATATTTTTTTTACAGGAAGTGTAGCTGTTGGAATATTGGTAGCCAAAGCCGCTGCCGAAAACTTAACACCAGTCACTCTTGAACTTGGCGGAAAAAATCCTTGTATTATTGACGAAACCGCTAATTTGAAATTGGCTGCCAAAAGAATTGTTTGGGGAAAATTTATGAATGCTGGACAAACTTGCATTGCACCTGATTATATCTTAATTCAAAAGGATATGAAAAGTAATTTCGTAACTTATTTAAAAGACGAAATCACCAAAGCCTACGGACAAAATCCTAGTGAATCTCCTGATTTTGCAAGAATTGTAAACACGAAAAATTGGCAACGATTAGCCAATATGATTGAACCTGAAAAAGTGATTTTTGGTGGGGAGTCTGACATCGAAAATTGCTACATCGCTCCTACTCTTCTTGAAGAAAATTCAACCGAAAGTTTAATTATGGCCGGTGAAATATTTGGTCCTTTATTGCCAATTCTTACCTACGGAAATGAAACAGAAATAGATGCGATAATTTGCAAATATGAAAAACCTTTGGCATTGTACATATTTACTGAAGACCATTCTTTTTCAAAAAAAATTATTCAAAAATATCCATTTGGTGGAGGTTGCATCAACGATACTGTTGTTCATTTCTCTAATAACCGTCTACCTTTTGGTGGTGTTGGCCACAGCGGAATTGGCGCCTACCACGGAAGATTAAGTTTTGATGTTTTTTCTCACCAAAAAAGCATTGTAAAAAAAGCAAATTGGTTAGATTTACCAATGCGCTATGCTCCATATAAAGGAAAATTAGCGACAATTAAAAAAGTATTAAAATGGTTGTAACCAACGAAAAAACGGTAAGCGAAGCTATCAAATACAGGCGTTCCGTGAGAGCTTTCAAAACTGAACCTATCGAGGAACAAAAAGTAAAAGAATGCATTCACTTGGCTACATTTGCTGCCACAAGCAGCAATATGCAACTTTGGGAATTTTACCATATTGTTTCTCCCGAAATCCTAAAACAACTTACAAATGCAAGTTTTAATCAGGGAGCTGCAAAAACCGCACAACAAATGGTAGTAATTGTCGCCAAGAAAGATTTATGGCGAAAAAGAGCACAATCGAATATTGACTTTTTAAAATCTCAATATGGAGATAAACCAGCATCTGAATATTCAAAAAGAGAAAAATTTGCAATGGCTTATTACCAAAAAGTAGTGCCTAGTATTTACTTTGATTTTTTGGGAATTCTGGGAATGATTAAATATATCGCTTTTCAAATTATTGGGATATTTAGACCCATCTATAGACAAGCTCGACAAAGCGATATGCGGGTTGTAGTCCATAAAAGTGCTGGACTTGCCGCACAAAATTTTATGATTAGTATGGCGGCAATTCACTACGATACTTGTCCTATGGAAGGATTTGATTCTCTAAGAGTAAAGAAAGCATTAAATCTGCCTCATTCATCCGAAATCAATATGATCATCGCATGTGGAATTCGGGAAGAAAACGGAATTTATGGAGAGCGATTCAGAATCCCATTTGAAGAAGTATATTTTAAAAAATAAAAATCAATAAACAAGAAAAATATGAATACCATAAAAGAAAGAATTGAGGATATAAAAACCAATGGATACCAACTTGATTTCGGTACCGTTTTCGAAAGTGCTTTCGAAAATTATAAAAAAATTGTCTTGTATGCTGGACTAATGCTGCTGGTTTTTATGGTTTTATTTATAGCTTTCATGACCACTGGTATAATCTACTACATAGGAATCAATAATATGGATGCTTTTAATGAGAAAATAAAACATTTTTCAACTCTTAAAACGATACCCTTAAATATTTTATTACCCTTTGAGGCCGGCATTATATTACTTTCTGGATTTCTAAGTCCTTTTTATGCAGGATTTCTTAAAATGGCCCACTACGGCGATAAAGACGAGGAATTTCATTTATCATCAATGTTTACGTATTATAAATCACCTTATTTTGGGAATATATTTATATCGACAATAATACTTTCATTAATAAGTTCAGGCATTTCTTTAATTTTTGAGTTAGCTGAAATTCAAATAATTGGAGTTTTTATTTCTTTAACAATTTCATTTCTGACATTTTTAACAGTACCATTAATTGTTTTTGGAAATTTGAATGCCATTGACGCTATAAAATCAAGCACTATTATTGTTTCAAAACAACCTTTGATTATTGTAGGTCTACTTATAGTAGCAATAATTGCAGCAATAATTGGACTTTTCGGTTTTTGCATCGGAATATTTTTTACCATTCCATTCCTGTATTCCATGTACTACGCGATTTACAGTGCTATAATTGGTGTTGATTTTGAAGATAATTCGAACCAATTAGATTTTGAAATATAGTATTAAAATATTTCAGGAAAATTGAATTTTAACAAATTCAGGCAATCAAAAGCACATCGATAAAATTAAGAGTATCTTCGCGCCAAATTAAAGAAGTAAACCTTAGACTGGTTCACTTCATAAAAACAACTTATGTCATTCAACTCATTAGGTTTATCGGATGCTTTATTAAAAGCCATCAGCAAAAAAGGATATACTACCCCATCTCCTATTCAACAAAAAGCAATTCCACCAATCATTGAAGGTAAAGATGTATTGGCATCCGCCCAAACAGGAACAGGAAAAACAGCAGGTTTTACGTTACCTATATTACAAATATTATCACAAGGGAAACACTTAAGTCACAGACCTATTCGTGCATTAATATTGACTCCAACACGAGAATTGGCAGCTCAAATATTAGCCAATATAAAAGAATACAGTGAGTTTGTAGATTTACGTAGCGCCGTAATTTTTGGAGGTGTAAACCAAAATCCACAAGTGGCTCAATTACGTCAAGGCATTGATATTTTGGTAGCAACTCCCGGTCGATTAATCGATTTGCAAAATCAAGGTTTAGTATCGCTTTCCAAAGTTGAAATCTTGGTTTTGGATGAAGCTGACCGAATGCTAGATATGGGGTTCTTGCGAGATATTGAACGCATTATGAAAGTATTACCATCCAAAAGGCAAAACTTGATGTTTTCGGCAACCTTCTCCAAAGACATCAAGCAATTGGCAATGGGTATTTTGCACCATCACGTTCAAGTCGAAGCCACACCCGAAAACACGACGGTTGATGCCATTATTCAAAAAGTATATCCTTGTGCCAAAGAGAAAAAAACGGATTTGATAATAAAATTGATTACAGAAGGCAATTGGAAACAGATTTTGGTATTCACCCGTACCAAACAAGGTGCCAATAAACTGACTGAAAATATGATTAGTGCTGGCATTAAAGCAGCTGCGATTCACGGCAATAAAGGCCAAGGTGCACGTACCAAAGCTTTGGCCAGTTTTAAAAACGGAAGCCTAACCGCTTTGGTCGCTACAGATATTGCCGCTCGAGGTTTGGATATTCCATTATTGCCACACGTGGTTAATTTTGAATTACCCAACATTCCCGAGGATTATGTTCACCGCATTGGGAGAACTGGAAGAGCCGGAGCCAGTGGAGAAGCCATTTCTTTATTTAGTCCAGACGAAACTGTTTTTTTACGTGATATAGAAAAGTTAGTAGGTTTGAAATTGCCGAAAGAAAACATCAAAGGCTTTGAGCCAGATCCAAACGCTTCAAAGGACCCCATTAAACAGGGTCAAGGAAGAGTGCAACGCAATTCAACTCCTCGACAACCCAAAACAGATACTACAAATAGAAGCAGTAATAACAGCTTTGGCCCAAGACGTCCGAGTCAAAATAATGATAGACGTTCTAATAGATAATTATCTAAGAACCTGTGTTTTTATTGTTTTTTTAGGAAGCAGCATAGCATATCAGTGAAATCTGGAAGTCTTAAGAAAATTAATTATTGTATTATATCTGTTTTTGGAATCTCCAATATCTGTTTCAAAAGAATAACCCAAGTTAATAAGTATTCCTTTTTCGATTCTAAAAAATTTATAATTGTAGCTAATTCCAGCTAATGCAACACTTGTAATTATATCTCCGTCTATATCTGGATTAGGGAGGTTTTCAAATCCTTTAACGCTATTTAATTTAAAATTTATTGAATCTAATAAACTACCTCGGGGCAGAGCCCACGAGGTATTAGAACAGTTTTAGTTGATTTGAATAAATTTTTTTATAAACTTCTTTTGGTTTACCTTGATTTTCAACATACTTTCTTATCGCTTCCTCATTAGCATATTGACCTACTGTGTTCACGTAATAACCACTTGTCCAAAAATTACCTCCCCATAATTTTAACTTTATTTCTGGAAATTTTTTAAAAAGTTCTTTTGCTGTTATACTTTTTATTGTTCGGATCATTTTCTCGACTAAATTTGAAGGAACACTTTGAATCAAAAAATGAACGTGATCTTCCTCATAACCAATCTCTACAAAATTAATCTCATATCTTTCACTGATTTCAATACAGATTTCTTTTAAACCCTCTCCTATTTCTTCTGTTATAACTTTTT
>CAIOTL010000186.1 GCA_903861155.1 uncultured Bacteroidota bacterium | reverse complement strand
CTCACAATAAATAAATATTCAGCAAAATTTTCAACAATTTTATTTAGAATAAAGATTAATATATGATTTTGAAATATCCGTAACCTTAAATCGCAGGATATTTAAAAATCCTTTATCAATTAGTTGATCCCTATAATCGGCATTAAAAATTATTTGTTTTAACCCATTTTCAATAGAAATAACATCATTAGGTTTCACCAAACATGCAGCATCAGCTGCTATTTCAGTCATAGGAGAAATTGCAGAGGTAAGAACACAGCGTCCAATCGCATTTGCTTCAATTATTGGCATACCAAACCCTTCATATAGTGAACAAAAACTAACTATATCACATTCATAATATTCTAAAAGCAATTCTGCATCTGACAATCCAGTTTTTATAGAATACGATATTTTCTTTTTATTTAAAAGACGAATCATCGAAATATCAACTGAGCCTACAATCACTAAATGACAGGGAATTCTTTGTATTGCGTTTATTAGATTTTTTAAATTTTTATTCCATGCAGTCCCAATTTGCAAAATAACCGGCTTTTCTGAATTAAATTGCTTTAAATTAATCTCGAAAGAGGGATCAACTGCGTTATAAATTACTTCAATATCTTTTCGATTTGATATTTTACCTAGTTGCTTTTTTGTGTGTTCAGAAATGCAAATAACTTTATCTGCCATCAGAAGAGGTAATCTAAACCAAAGTAATTTAAATATATATTTTTTAAATGGGTTTTTAGCACAATCCAATGCACTTAAATCATGTATTGTTAATACAGACTTACAACCGAGTAAAGCTATAATGCAATAATGAATATCACCCGTAACATGATTTATACCTTTTTTATTTCTATGCTTAAAAACATAAAATATATTTTTCAAAACACTTATCAAATCAGCTCTATGTGCCGGCATATAGTAAGCTTCAATCGTATTGGTTTTGCCTATTTCATCTGTTAGTGTATTAAACACTTTCGAAATACTAAAACCACATTTATGATTTCTATAAAAAAAGGTAATCTCCATACTAATTGATCATTATATTTTAGCTATTTAGCTCTCAATCATGAATAGCTTAAATTAAAAAAGTAGTCTTTTAAATTATCTTCATCAATTTGTATAGATTAATCTAATCGGAACCTATGAAATTCTGTATTTATATAAATACCTTTATAAGGTATGAATAAATCATCGTATCCTGAAATAGATTGAAATAACAAAAACACCATTAATACAAACATAAACTGAAGGAAAAAAAGCCTTTCTCTATTGTTTTTAAGAACAAGAAACTGACTCGCTAAAAGTATTGGTTCCATTGCATTAAAATATAAACTTCCTCGATTTACCATAATTGATAATGTGTCTGAAAATAAAAAATAAATAACTAACCCAAAAAAATAACCATTGAAAATTAATTTATAATAAGGTAGTTTCGCAGTTAAAACTTTATAATTCATCATAAATATTGTCATATAGATAATTCTCCTAATCAAACCTATAAAAGTGAGCTTGTTTTTTACACCTTGCTCTATATATTCTTCACTCTTAACTGAACCCATTGCTCCAATATGTTCTCCAGCAAAAGAAAATATATGGGTTGGAATACTTGTTTTTCCAAGAATAAAAGATCCAATAAGAATTAATAATACAATGGATTTTTTTATATCTCTGTAAAAAAAATAATAAACACAAAAAAGAATTGAAGTAGTGTGAAATAAATAAGCAATCCCTATTAAGGCAAAAAATTTAAATGGTTTTTCATCCAAAACAAACTTTAAGGAATACAAACAAATTCCTAAAGAAATTAATTGCCTGTTAGAACCCATAAAACCTAAAGTAGTAGCATAAAACACTAATAAAGAAACGAAAAGATAAGGGCTTAAATTTTTAAATACAGAAAAAATAAAATAATAAAATATCAAAGCGTGGACAACTAAAAATACGGTATAACTTTGTGAAAAAAATTTAACAATCAACACAAAAACACTATATCCTTTTTCAAATCCAGTTAGGGTCGTATTTATGTCTGACAGCTTAACCATTTCATCAAAATGTTCTAAATAAGGCACCCAATCTGTTCCCGTTTGCCAACGAAATCCTACTTGAAAAACAAGTATAATAAACGCAAAAATAGACATCGATCTATGCTGAACTTTAGTCAAATCTAACGTCATCTCAAGATATGAAAATAACATAAAAACAACTAATGTAAAAATATAAATTTCCATTAAACTAAACTTTATATAATATGTTAAATTTAATTAATACATATAAAATAGGAAATATCCTATTATAATTTTCTCTGTACATTCTTTTAAAATTCATAATTGTAAACTTAATTTTTAAATAATATTTTAAACTGTATTTTAATTAAAAAAAAAAACGATAGCATAAGTTAAATTTGCTAAACTATCTAGTAGAAAAAATAGGCTAATTAAACAAATGCCCTTCAATAATAGGTAAATAAAATTCTTTACTATTATTATTTTGATAAGCTATCTATAAGAAAAGCCTGCGTTAAAACCAAATCAAAATCATTTAACAATTTGACGTTTAAACGCTTCTAGGTATTTTAAGCCCCAACGCAAATCGGGTTCCATATAATTACCTTCGGCCCACTCATTCCAAGATTTCAAAAAGATTACTTGATGCTCGGGTTCTTTATTTTCAACAAGATCTACCACTTCTTTGACGTGTTTTTCAAAATATTCAGGGGTGGAATCTGTTAGAACCAATCCTTCACGACCGCTTCGTGCCGTGTGATCCCATCCTGGGATAATACTCGGAAAAACATTTTCCAATTTATCTTCTTCTGGAGTGACAAAGTATTTAGATACAATTTTATAGGGATACGCCAAAGGCACTCCTCTAAATACCTTATTCAAACGATTAAATACTTTTTGAATAAATGCACGATGATTAATTGAATAATTGAATAATCGAGTACTGTTTGCGGCATCAAAACCATTCGCTAATACATCTTTGACCGTAAATTTTGAATCAATACAATGCCCTACAAAATAGATCCCATTTAATCCGTTTTCGGCAGCCAGTTTTAGCCAAGTGTCCATAAATACTTTAACTTCGGGTTCCCCAACTGGTTTATAAATCATAAAAAGAGGTTTGCCATCAATGGTAATATATCTCTTGTCCCTAAGAGCTGGCAGCACTTCATAAAAATGGGCTGTATAGTCTTCTACTCCTGGATAAAGTTGCTCAATCAAGACGTTACGATTGGTCATGCCATGGGCAAAACCTTTCCAAGTCTCATTGGCCCATGCCAAACAAAAAGGAAAATCAGGCTCTCCAGATGCTAAAACTTCATTAAAGGGGCGCTCAATTAAACGTTTGCCATTACCAAACCAATAATGCCAATAAATAAAACCTTCTACGCCATATTCTCGAGCCATATCTGCCTGTGCTTTCCTGGTTTCTGCAACCCTTAAATCATAATACCCCAAATCTGCAGGAACTCTAGGTTGGTAATGCCCTTTAAATAAAGATTTTGCTTTACCTACATTCGTCCATTCTGTGAATCCTTTACCCCACCAAACATCATTTTCAGGAATAGGATGATATTGAGGTAAGTAAAATGCTATGACACGTGCCTTTGTTTTCATACGAAAAAATGTTTAATAAGAATGTAGAATCGCTAATTTTTAGGAATGTTATTTTGAGATAGTGATTATAAAATTTAATTATTTTTTTACAAAATCCCTAATCAATTTTAATGGATTAATGGCAAGAATTACAGATATTCCTATAATTACGAATATGGATACAATCGATTTTAGGACAATTGAAAAGAGCATATTATCAATAGGAACGGCATAAACCATTGTATAGATCGAAGTGCCAACAAGCAATAAACTAAAAATAGGTTTCGAATGACTTATTTTCAATTCCGCATACCAAATAGAAATAAATAACATAACCGTCATTGCAAAACTGGAGACCAAAGCCGCGGTTATTAAACCAAATCTTGGCAGAAATACTATATTGAATACTATACTAATCGTTGCCCCAGTAATACTTACAACCGAATTTATTTTTGTCTTCCCTTTTGCTGTAATTATCGTTCCATAGAGCATACTTAAAGACGAACTATAAACCCCAATTATTATCATTGGAACGTACCAATACGCATGATAAAATTTAACATTAGTCATAATTTGAAAAAATTCTTTGGAGAACATACTCAAACACAATACTCCAATGAGTAAAACATAAACAAAAGAATTCCTGATGTCTTCAAATATCCTCATAAAATCTTTAGTGCCCCAATTTTTAAAAATATAAGGTTCAAATGCTCTATAAGCACCAAAAGAAAATATATTAAGAATTAATGCTATCGTCGCAGCGGTGCTGTAAATACCCAAGTCATTTAGATTTAAATATTTATCAATCAATATCCTGTCGGATATATTGGTGACATAATACGCTATTGCTCCAGGAACAAGGGGTAATGTAAATGCCAAAACTACTTTTATCTGCTTAAAATTTAAATTCCATATAATGTGCTTGCGTGTTATATAAAGAAAAATAAAAGCATATATGAAATTAACAGCTAAAGTTGCATATAAAACCCCTAATGCAGTATAATGAAAGTAAATTACCAATACCAATGAGATTATTAATGTAATCACTCCTTCAAAAATTCTTAAAATAGTTAAGGGCAATGGCCTTTCCAATAAACGATATAACGACGCTGGAAGTACTGAAAATATATTGAAAAAATTAGTAAAAACACCAATAATAATAAAGGGGTAAAATGCTATTTTACTTCCTAAAGCCCCAAAAAAATACTTTCCAAACAGTAAAAGAATTATAACTAAAACTGCATTAAATAAAATTACAAAAGAAGAAAGGTTGCCTAATAATTTTTTTTGTTCTTGGCTGTTCTCACATCTGTAATAAAAAACCATATAATAGGTATTGATACTTAAAAAACCCAAAGCCAACAAAAAAGTGCTCAAAGTATTTACATAATTTACAATCCCATAATCAGATGGCGACAAATAAGCAGTTAGAATTGGTAAAGAAATAAAACTTAAGAGTCTTGGAATAATATCTCCTAATGCATATATTGAGGTATTCTTAATTAAACTTTTCTTTTCGCTCATTACTCTTATTTAATTATTTCTTTTAAAACTGTTAAATCAAAATCCTGAATATACTCATGAACTAAGGTATAATCAGTCATGGCATTAAATCGCAGCATTTTTTCCAATTCGGCTTCATCATAACATATCATCAATTTTTCTTCAGACCCATCAAAAGGCGGAACCGATTTATAACCCGACATGTTAACCCCATTCTCTTCTTTGGGATCAAAAGCAATATAGTTCACTCCTTGAATCAAAGTATCCAACAATACCGTTGAATTCGAGCCTATAACCAATGAAGAATGCCGAAGGGAATCACTCAACGATTCGGTGTCACGAATATAAAAATCTTGATCTAGAAAAGCATAAACCCAATCTTTATTGATGGAGGGATGAGCTCTATACCTCGCTTTTTTAACCCCAAGTTTTTTTAAAACAGTTTGTACTTTATATAAATACAGAACAACTAAACTCTTATCATTCATTATCGTGTCACTATATTTATGTTGATGCCAGGTAACAGATGAAACGGGGATAATCAAAATATCTGACAAATCAGAACGCAAATTCTTTTCTTTGGGCAAATTTTTATATCTAGGATGCCCAACCACCTTAACTTTTGAAGGTTCAAAACCTGCTTTAATATAGCTTTCTTTTATTTTTTGGCTCCATACCAACAAATAATCGGATCTATTATCAACTTCAAGCGAATATATACCAGGCAAACCATGGGTGAAAACAAAGGAAGGCCTATCCATTTTTTTAAAAATATCGATACTGTATTTGCTATAGAAATATTCATCCGTTTGCAGCAATAAGGCTCTAAAATCTTTTTTTACATATTGTGCTAATAAATGCTCTTGGAAGACTTCCAATTGCTCATGAAACTTTGACTCTAGAAATAAATAAAAATCATCATTTCTTATGCGCTTTTGCATATCCAAATGCCATTTTAAGGTTTCTAAATCCCCAAAAATATTTTTTTTGCCCACAGGAAACCAAATTGGGGAATGAGAAACAAATCCCAAATCTGAAAGGGTATTTTTTGCAGGTAAATTTATTGTAGATAAAACCTTTGTCAATTTTGACGAATACAAATTGGACGGAAGTAATAGAGCATTTGTATACTGATACAATCCCAATAACCTTTCCTTGATACTCGTTGCTCTATCCCTATGATACGCTTTTGAAATATGTATCTCAGAATTATAAATATGCCAATCTAGTTCGACTTTAAAAAAATCTAAGTATTTTTTTGACAATACATTATCCGTATTCTCTATTAAATACTTAATAAGATATTTATCCATTGTTATTTTTTTAGGATTTTTGTGGTATTATTATTTTTAAAACTATTTAAAACCATAAATACAATTTTAAAAAAACCAACATTTGAAATTATTTGTAGCTTATTAATCGGTGATGTTCTTTAATACTATTTAAAAGTTATTTAATTATTTCCTTTAAAACAGATAAATCAAAATTTTGAATAAACTCATGAACTAAGGCATAATCGGTCAGGGCATTAAATCGCAACATTTTTTCCAATTCGGCTTCATCATAACACATCATCAATTTTTCTTCTGAACCATCAAAAGGCGTAACCGATTTATAACCCGACATATTAACCCCATTCTCATCTTTGGGATCAAAAGCAATATAGTTGACTCCGTGAATCAAAGTTTCCAATAATACCGTTGAATTTGAACCTATAACCAATGAAGAATGTCGAAGGGAATCATCTAACGATTCGGTGTCACGAACATAAAAATCTTGATCTAGAAAAGCATGAACCCAAGCTTTATTGATGGAAGGATGAACTCTATATCGCACTTTTTTAACCCCAAGTTTTTTTAGAACGGTTTGTACTTTATACAAATACAAAACAACCAAACTCTTATCATTGATTACCGTTTCACTATATTTATGTTGATGCCAAGTAGCGGATGAAACGGGAATAATTAAAATATCTGACAAATCAGAACGTAAATTCTTTTCTTTCGGCAAATTTTTATACTTAGGATGCCCAACTACTTTTATCTTTGAGTCACTAAATCCCGCATCAACATAATTTTTTTTTATTTTTTCGCTCCATACCATCAAATAATCGGATCGGTTTTCATACTCAAGAGTATACATGCCGGGAAAACCATGGGTGAAAATTAAAGAAGGCCTATCCATTTTTTTAAAAATATCAATACTATACCTACTGTAAAAATAGAGTTCCGTATAAAGAAACAATGCCCGAAAATCTTGTTTTTGATATTGCTTTAAAAGATACTGTTGAAACGATTCTAATTCATTTTGAAAATTTGGATCTAAAAATGAATTGAAATCGGCATTCCGAATCCGGTTTTGCACATCCTTATGCCATTGTATCGTCTTGAAATCACCCGTAATATTTTTTCTCCCTAAAGGATGCCATACGGGAGAATAGGATTCAAAACCCAACTCCGAAAGGGTATCAACCATGGGAAGAAATACTGTCGATAAGACTTTAGTCTTTGTAGACGGAGCCTGACTAGAAGTAACAAACATAGCATTTGAATATTGGTACAAACGTGTTAATTTTTCTTTCAAGCTTATTTTCCTGTCTTTATAGTATGTTTTTGATATACCATTCTCAGAATTATAGATGTGCCAATCCAATTCAGTTTTAAAAAAATCTATATATTTTCTTGACAATTCATTATCTGCATTATCAACCAAATATTTAATTAGATATGTATCCATGGGTTCAATATTAAGCTAAACTTTTGAAAAGGCTTTTTTATGCATTGCTACTAATTTATTTTTATTTCCTGCTTTTATTCCTTTTATCAAAGATATTTTGCATACTCATTAAACTCTTCTACACTATAGCGTTTTATAATGAGATTTGGACTGCTTCCAAATACCATGGAATAATCTGGAATATCAGTATCTTTAATGTAAGTATTCGCAGCAATAATCACATTATTTCCAATTTTTGAATTTCCTAACACCTTGCTATTAGACAACATGAACACCTTTTCGCCAAATACCGGAAAAATGTCTTTGTTGTTACCAACAGTACATCCTTGTGCAAATGTAAAATAGTTTTTAAAAGTCCCTCGACCCATTATAGTTCCAAGAGGATGATCCATGGCAAAAATGTCTGGAAGAGTAACTCTATAAAACAAATCACATCCATTCAACATCCTATTGAGGTAATATATTTTGTCACAAGTTATACTATTATCTTCAGACTCCACAAAAATGGTATTGCTTAAATAATATAAAAAAACACACCATTGTCCAGAATGAAAAGGATTAAAATATGCCATACCATTTCTTGCATAATATTTGTTGTGGCTATGCTTAAAATTATACTCAAGTCTTTCTTTAGTCTTAGGAAAACACAAAGCAATTATATCTTCTTCCTCTTTAGTTAACTTAAACATTTTAAGTTGGGTAAAAACCAAATCTAAAATATATTCATCACTAAAATCACATACTATCATAACTT
>CAIOTL010000185.1 GCA_903861155.1 uncultured Bacteroidota bacterium | reverse complement strand
TTTTTCACCAACATTTACAAATTCAGATGGGTGTTTGATTTTCTTAGTCCAAGAAAGGTCAGAGATATAAATCAATCCGTCGATACCTTCTTCCAATTCTACGAAAATTCCGAAGTTTGTAAAGTTTCTAACGATACCTGTATGTTTAGAACCTACTGGGTATTTAGAAGTGATATCAGTCCAAGGATCTTGAGACAATTGTTTGATACCTAATGACATTTTACGGTCATCTCTGTCTAAAGTTAAGATTTGAGCTTCAACTACATCACCCACTTTTACGAAATCTTGTGCAGAACGTAAATGAGTTGACCATGACATTTCAGAAACGTGAATCAAACCTTCAACACCTTCAGCAACTTCGATGAAAGCACCGTAATCAGCGATTACAACTACTTTACCTTTTACTTTGTCTCCAATCGCTAATTTAGCGTCAAGAGCATCCCAAGGGTGAGCGTTCAATTGTTTTAATCCTAATTGGATTCTTGTTTTCTCGTCATCAAAATCAAGGATTACCACGTTAAGAACTTGGTCTAATTCAAGAACTTCAGATGGATGGTTGATTCTAGACCAAGAAAGGTCAGTAATGTGGATTAATCCATCAACACCACCTAAATCAATAAAGACACCGTAAGAAGTAATGTTTTTAACAACACCTTCTAATACTTGACCTTTTTGTAATTTTCCGATGATCTCTTTCTTCTGTACTTCAATATCCGCTTCAATAAGCGCTTTGTGAGAAACAACAACGTTTTTGAATTCGTGGTTAATTTTTACCACTTTGAATTCCATCATTTTGTTTACATATACATCATAATCTCTAATTGGTTTAACATCAATTTGAGAACCTGGTAAGAAAGCTTCGATTCCGAAAACGTCAACAATCATACCCCCTTTAGTTCTGCATTTTACAAAACCATTAACGATTTCACCTGTTTCGTTAGCCGAAATAACTCTATCCCAAGATTTAATAGTACGTGCTTTTCTATGAGATAATACTAACTGACCTGTTTTATCCTCACGGATGTCAATTAACACTTCTACTTTGTCACCTACTTTTAATGCTGGATTGTAACGGAATTCGTTCAATGAAATAACACCTTCCGATTTTGCGTTGATATCAACTATAACGTCTCTATCTGTAATTCTAACAACGATACCTTCAACTACTTCTTCTTGATCTGTCGCGATAAAAGTTTTTGAAACTAGGTCTTCGAATTCTTGTAAGTTTTTCTCATCTACTGCATCAATACCTTCTTCGAAGTTGTGCCAGTTAAAATTTGCTAAAAACTCTTCTTGTGATTTTAATTGTTCAGACATGCTGATTAAAAATTTGTATTCTGCATTCTCTCGAGTTTCATAACGTGCTAGAAAACAACAGAAGTTGTTTGTATAATTAGTTTTTACCCAAAGGAAACTCTTATTCACCAAAAGGTGTGCAAAAGTAATTCTTTTTTATTGATCTGCAAAATATTTGCAAGGAGATAATCAATTGATTTTTAAGAGCAGAACGTTTTTGTGTTTTTATCACGATTAGTCCCGCTTTCCGTTAAAAACGAAGTTCACTGAACTCCAAAAAATAGATACTAAACAGACTAATCTCCCGAAAAAATCGGGAGGATTTCCACTTCACTCTGGGCTAATTATAACTTTTATTGATTTATCAGCAATAAAAAACCGATAAGTTTTAAAAACTTATCGGGTATAATATATAAAACAACTCCTTAATGAGTCAATTTCGCCACTTCCGCAGGATTGTGCTTGTGCTTGAATAATATGGCAAATCCAATGGCAATCACCAATGCATAACCTGCAAAACTCAACCAGATATTGAGCCAATCTCTAACGCCATCGTTGGTAAAAAAGGTGTCAATAACTTGCCCGCTGATGATTCCGCCAAAGAAAGCCCCAAAACCATTAGACATCATCATAAACAAGCCTTGTGCGCTGGAACGAATAGAAGAATCGGTAGTCGTTTCGATAAACAACGAACCCGAAATGTTGAAAAAATCAAATGCCATTCCGTAAACGATACAAGACATAATAATTAAAACTGTTCCTCCAACAGAAGGATCCCCAAAGGCAAAGAATCCGAAACGCAATACCCAAGCCAACATCGAAATCAACATCACTTGTTTGATTCCAAATCGTTTCAAGAAAAACGGAATGGCCAATATAAATGCCGTTTCAGAAAACTGAGAAATAGACATGATTAAAGTTGATTTTTGTACGATAAAACTATTTGTATATTCGGGAATCTTGCCAAATTCAGATAAAAATACATCGCCATACATATTCGTCAACTGCAAAGCTCCTCCCAAAAACATGGAGAACATGAAGAATACTGCCATTTTATAAGTTCCAAATAACTTAAAGGCATCTAAACCTAAATTTTTTGCGAATGATGATTCTCCGTCAATACTTCTTTGTGGTAGACATTTTGGCAATGTAAAAGAATAAATTCCCAATATAAAGGCAGCAAAAGCAGCTATATAAAACATATTGGCAGAAGCTTTATTTCCTGATAAATTGGTTAGCCACATAGCTGCAATAAAACCAATAGTTCCCCAAACTCGAATTGGTGGAAATACTTTTACAACATCATAATCATTGTTTTTCAAAATAGTGTAAGCTACTGAATTGGATAATGAAATCGTGGGCATATAACAAAGCATCGCACCAAAAATAACCCAATAAAATGTTGAAGGATTGTCAACTTGAGGTATATAACAAAGTGCCAAACCTCCTAAAATATGCAGAATTCCATATAATTTTTCGGCATTGATCCACTTGTCGGCAATAATTCCAGTCAATGCCGGCATCAAAATTGAAGAAAGTCCTAATGTTGAAAATATGGCGCCAAATTCGGCTCCACTCCATTGCTTAGTTGCAAACCAATAATTGCCAACGGTAATCAACCAAGCCCCCCAGATAAAAAATTGGAGGAAACTCATCAATGTTAGACGATTCTTAATATTCATACAACCAATCTTAAATTTAATTTTTTTTTTATCTATAGCGTAAATCTAATAATAATAAAAGAT
>CAIOTL010000184.1 GCA_903861155.1 uncultured Bacteroidota bacterium | reverse complement strand
ATTGAAAAATTAAAATCTGTCTAAATTTTCTTTTCCATTTTATAGTCTTCCATTAAATAACCATTCCCAATTTCCAAGTCTTCTTCAGCGACGATTTCGAAACCCATTTTTTTATAAAAAGTGAAGGCTTTGTTGAACTTATTTACGTTCAATGAAATTACTTCTGAACGATTTTCTTTGGCTAAAACCACAATTTTGTCCAACAATAATTTCCCCATTCCCTTAGCTTGGGATTCTGGTAAAAGGTATAATTTATGCAATCTGGTGCCATTTTTATTGAGATAATGATGTTCATAAGAGGCAAAACCAAGACAAACACCATCTTCATTTGCCAATATAAAATGATGTTCTTTATTCGTTAGATTATCCATTAAAGTTGCATCGGAATACATTTTTTCCAACATATAATCCAATTGCTCTTTCGACAGAATTTCACCATAAGCAACCGGCCAAGTTGTATGCGCAATTTTTTGAATTATTGGAATATCTTTAATGGTTGCATGAGAAATTGTTATCATTTTTAATTGTTTAGGTTTAGAAAAAAGGTTATACGTTTAGCCAAATCACTATACGTATAACCTTTTAAACGAATACCATATATATTTTTTTTTTAGAAAACGAACATAGCTCTTTCGCTCATCATTTCGTTTACTTCATTAGCCACTTCTTCGATGATTTCTTCATTAGTATGATTCATTAAAACTCTATCAATCAAGGCTACAATCGTCTCCATATCTTCTTCAACAAGACCACGAGTGGTGATTGCCGGTGTTCCAACACGAATTCCAGAAGTCACGAACGGCGATTTATCATCAAACGGAACCATATTTTTATTCACGGTAATTTCTGCTTTTACCAAAGCATTCTCGGCTTCTTTTCCTGAGATATTTTTGTTTCTCAAGTCAATCAACATCATATGATTGTCGGTTCCACCAGAAATAATGTCGTAACCTCTTTTTACAAAAGCATCTGCCATTGCATTTGCATTTTTTTGCAATTGCAAAGCATATCTAAAAAAATTATCGGTTAGGGCTTCCCCAAAAGCGACTGCTTTTGCGGCAATAATATGCATTAAAGGACCTCCTTGATTTCCTGGAAAAACGGCTAAATCCAATAATGAAGACATCATTCTGATTTCCCCTTTTGGAGTTGTTAAACCAAATGGATTTGGAAAATCTTTTCCCATCAAAATCAAACCCCCTCTTGGACCCCGCAAGGTTTTGTGTGTTGTGGTAGAAACAATATGACAATGCGGAATTGGATCATTCAATAATCCTTTGGCAATTAAACCGGCAGGATGAGAAATATCGGCGAATAAAATAGCTCCAACGCTATCAGCAATTACCCTAAAACGTTCAAAATCCATATCACGTGAATAAGCCGAAGCTCCAGCAATAATTAACTTTGGTTTTTCTTTAGTAGCAATTTCTTGAATTTTATCATAATCTAATCGTCCCGTTTCCTTGTCCACCCCATAAAAAACAGGATTATATAAACGTCCTGAAAAATTCACGGGAGAACCATGAGTTAAATGCCCACCGTGTGACAAATCGAAACCTAAAATAGTGTCACCCGGTTTCAAACAGGCATGATAAACCGCCGTGTTTGCTTGCGAACCTGAATGAGGTTGCACGTTTGCATATTCAGCACCAAACAATTCCTTGGCTCTGTCAATGGCAATTTGTTCAATAACATCAACCACTTCGCAACCTCCGTAGTATCTTTTGCCAGGATAACCCTCCGCATATTTATTAGTCAGGCAGGAACCTGCAGCTTCCATTACTTCATCACTTACAAAATTCTCTGAAGCGATAAGTTCTAATCCGTGAATTTGTCTGTCTTGTTCCTCTAAAATAAGGTCAAAAATTTGTTCGTCGCGTTGCATTTCTTTGATTTTAGTTAATTTGTGGCAAAATTACAAAAAAACGTTTGGTAAATAGTTAGATTATGATATATTTGATGAGTATTTCTCAACAAAATAATTAACATCATCATGCCGATAACAGCCAATAATATTAATAGAAAATCGTGGTTAGAAGTGTCTATTGATAGTGACTTTCCAATTCAAAACATTCCTTTTGGGGTTTTTCTTACTAAAGAATACGTGGTGACTGCAGGAACTCGAATTGGTAATTTCGCCATTGATTTAGGGGCTTTGCAACAATTAAATTACTTTGAAGGAATTGATTTGACTGACGATATGTTTATGCAGGATACCTTAAATGATTTTATTTCTGACGGAAAAAAAACCTGGCGCTTAGTCCGAAATCGAATTGCCGATATCTTTGAAGAAAAAAACTCATTATTACGCGACAACCTAAAGCATCGTGATATTATTATTTTTGACATAAATGATGTCGAGATGCAATTGCCTGTTTTAATTGGAGATTTTACTGATTTTTATTCCAGTAAAGGCTATGCCACGAATGTGGGAAAAATGTTTCGCGACCCAGAAAATGCGTTGTTACCCAATTGGCTTCATATTCCAATGGGCTATCACGGTAGAAGTTCAACTATAATTCCTTCGGGAATTCCGGTGCACAGACCGATGGGACAAACTTTACCAATTGATGAAGAAACGCCTGTTTTCGGACCATCTCGAATGGTAGACTTCGAATTAGAAACTGCTTTTATTACTACCGATGCTAATGTTATGGGAGAAAACATTCCTATTAATGAGGCAGAAGATTATATTTTCGGAATGGTTTTAATGAACGATTGGAGCGCACGCGACATTCAAAGATGGGAATATGTACCCCTTGGTCCCTTTTTATCAAAAAACTTTGCGACTTCTATTTCTCCTTGGATCATCACGATGGATGCTTTGGAACCATTTAGAACCAAAGGCCCAAAACAAGATCCATCACCACAACCCTATTTGCAAATAAAAGGAAAACACAATTTTGATGTCAATTTGGAGGTTTCCCTACAACCTGAAAATACCGAGGCAACTATTGTTACCCGGTCTAACTATAAATATATGTATTGGTCAATGAGCCAACAATTGACACATCACACATCAAATGGTTGTCGAATAAATTCAGGAGATATGATGGGTTCAGGCACAATTTCGGGAACAACTCCGGACAGCTTTGGTTCAATGCTCGAATTAACTTGGGAAGGAAGAACCCCTATTAAGCTCAATGATGGAACAGAGCGTAAATTTATAAATGATGGCGATACCGTTATTATACGTGGTTTCTGCAAAAAAAATGGAGTCAGAATAGGCTTTGGCGAAGTTTCAAGCAAATTGCTTCCGCCGTTTGTGAGAAAATAAAAAATCAACATTTCATTGAAATTTTGTTAGAAAACAGAAAAACTATATTGTTTAAACAAAATTAATCATAAATTTGCACTGATGAATAAAACAAGTTTACATATAACTTCTATTTTACGGATAAACACACCCACAACTTCTCCCGAAGTACGGATGCTATTAGTATAGTTTCCATCGAAGTGTTTCTTTATTTTTATTCATTTTTCATTTTTCTTATTTTGAAATTACATCATTTATCCTTTGGATTACATCCTGAAAATAGTATTATTTTCTGCACTTCAACTTATGCTAAAATTTGTAGTATAATGTACATTTGCACTATTTTTTTAACACTTATAAATACATCATTTTTTAATTTAAAATTCAACTCTTGAAATGAATATCTCTATCGTTGTAACTCAGGAAGAACATTATAAATATTCGCAGGAAATATGCGAAACCATTGAATCCTCTGCCTTATTAAGAGGTACCGGAATTGCCAAAAGAACACCAGCTTACATTCAAAAAAAGATGGAAACCAAAAATGCCGTCATTGCGTTAGACAATGGTAAATTTGCAGGTTTTTGCTATATCGAAAGCTGGCAACACGGGAAGTTTGTGGCGCATTCTGGATTAATCGTTCATCCTGATTACAGAAATCATGGTTTGGCCAAGAAAATAAAATCATTCGTTTTTGATTATTCTTTGCAAAAATATCCAGATGCTAAAGTATTTGGGATTACAACTGGATTGGCAGTTATGAAAATCAATTCCGATTTAGGATACAAACCTGTCCCTTTCTCTGAATTGACAACGGATCCGAGTTTTTGGGCTGGTTGTAAAACCTGTACCAATTTTGAGATTTTGCAAAGCAAGGATAACAAAATGTGCTTATGCACTGGAATGCTTTATGACCCAAAAGAAAAACCGAAAAACCCACCAAAACATCCGTTTAACGTGCGAATTTGGAACAGATTAAAAGAAATAAAACAAGCTCTTTTCTTAAAAAAGTAAATAGCCATTAGGCAACAGCCAAAAGTAAAAACTTAAAAATATAAAACAACAATGCTAATTGCCAAAAGCCATTAGCCAAAAGCTTAAATAAATGAAAAAAGTTGTATTAGCCTATAGCGGAGGATTAGACACCTCTTATTGTCTAAAATATTTGAAAAACGAAAAAGGATACGAAGTTCATACCGTATTAATAAACACTGGTGGATTTGATAAAGCCGAATTAGTAGCTATCGAAAAGAGAGCCTACGAATTGGGAAGTGCAAAACACGTAAGCCTGAATATCTTAGACAAATATTACGACAAAGCTATCAAGTATTTGATTTACGGAAACGTATTAAAGAACAATACCTATCCATTATCTGTAAGTGCTGAACGTGTTTTTCAAGCTATTGAAGCTATCAAATACGCCAAAAAAGTGGGGGCAACTGCCATCGCTCACGGAAGCACTGGTGCTGGAAATGACCAAATTCGTTTTGATTTAATTTTCCAAACCATGGCTCCTGAAATAGAAATCATCACTCCTATTCGTGACTTAAAATTATCTCGTCAAGAAGAAGTGGATTATTTAGCCAAAAATGGCGTTCATTATTCATGGGAAAAAGCACAATATTCGATCAATAAAGGATTATGGGGAACCAGTGTTGGAGGTAAAGAAACACTTTCTTCAAATCTTCCGTTGCCTAGTGAAGCTTACCCATCACAATTGACAAAAGAAGGAGAAGAAAAAGTAACTTTAGCATTTGAAAAAGGCGAATTAGTTGCCGTAAATGGTACAAAAGATAAACCATCGAACAATATTGTTGCTCTTGAAAAACTGGCCAATGCATACGCCATTGGTAGAGACATTCACGTTGGTGATACCATAATCGGAATCAAAGGAAGAGTTGGTTTTGAAGCTGCTGCTCCTTTAATTATTATCAAAGCACACCACTTATTAGAGAAACATACGCTTGGTAAATGGCAACAATATTGGAAAGAACAACTAGGAAACTGGTACGGAATGTTGTTTCACGAAGGTCAATTTTTGGATCCTGTAATGAGAAATATTGAAACTTTCTTGGAATCCACTCAAGAAACCGTAAACGGAACGGTAACTGTTTCTTTGAAACCATATCATTTTTCATTGGACGGAATCGAATCTGCAAATGATTTAATGAATACTGGTTTTGGTCAATATGGCGAAATGAACAATGCTTGGACATCGGATGATGCTAAAGGATTCATCAAAATTTTAGGAAATGCACAAAATATATTTTCATCAGTAAATCATTTAGATTATGATTAATATTGGAATAATTGGCGGTTCAGGTTACACGGCTGGGGAACTCATCAGAATATTGATGTTTCACCCCAATGCTAAAATCGATTTTGTTTACAGTACGACCAATGCTGGAAAACCCCTTTCGATAGCGCATCACGATTTGCTTGGTGATATCGAAATGAATTTTACCGACACCGTGAATCCCAATGTGAATGTTGTTTTCTTGTGTTTAGGCCACGGAAAATCGAAAGCTTTTTTAGAACACAATCCATTTTCTACACAAACTAAAATCATCGATTTAGGGAATGATTTCAGATTGACAAAAGACCATCATTTTGATGGAAAAACGTTCGTTTATGGTTTGCCTGAATTGAACAAATCAGAAATTAAAAATGCTCAATTCATCGCCAATCCGGGTTGTTTTGCAACAGCAATTCAATTGGCATTACTACCCTTGGCGAAGCATCATTTATTAAAAACCGAGGTGCATATCAATGCCACAACAGGAAGTACAGGAGCTGGAGTTACGCCTTCGGAAACAACGCATTTCAGTTGGAGATCGAATAATATGTCGCATTATAAAGCTTTTGATCACCAACATTTGGGCGAAATCAACCAAAGTGTGAATCAATTGCAAGTTGCCTATAAAAACGAATTGATTTTTGTACCCAATAGAGGTGATTTTGCCAGAGGAATTTTCGCCACTTTGTACACAACTATCGAAGAAAGTTTAGAAGATATCGTAGCTAAATACGTAGCCTTTTATGCAGCCCAACCGTTTGTAACGGTTACCACGACTGCCATCAACATGAAACAAGTGGTGCAAACGAATAAATGTATTATCAGTTTAATGAAGAAAGGAAACCGGCTTTTAATCACTTCTATTATTGATAATTTAACAAAAGGCGCTTCAGGACAAGCTATTCAGAATATGAATTTGATGTTTGGATTGGACGAAAGCACAGGATTACATTTGAAACCAAGCGGATTCTAAAAATTTGTTTCAAGTTTAAAGTTTAAAGTTGCTCTAGTAACATTAAACTTTAAACTTCAAACCTTAAACAAAAACAAAAAAAATGAACTTATTTGACGTTTATCCATTATACCCTATCACGCCTGTAAAAGCGTTTGATTACACGATTACAGACCAAAACTGTGTGGAATATCTTGATTTATATGGTGGTCACGGGGTGATTTCCATTGGTCATACGCATCCGGATTATGTTGCCAAATTAAAAAATCAGTTGGATAATATTGGGTTTTATTCCAATGCAATCCAAAATCCTTTACAAGTTGAACTTGCCGAGAAATTAGGAAAACTTTCTAGCTACGAAGATTACAGCTTATTTTTGTGTAGTTCTGGTGCCGAAGCCAATGAAAATGCGTTGAAATTAGCGTCTTTTCACAACGGAAAATCACGTGTGATTTCATTTGACAATGCTTTTCACGGTCGAACTTCAGCGGCAGTTGCTGTTACCGATAACAAAAAAATTATTGCACCAATAAATGCCCAACAAGTCGTTACTTTCTTGCCATTAAATAATATTGATTTGGTGGAAGCCGAATTGAAAAAAGGAGATGTTACCTGTGTAATTATTGAAGGAATTCAGGGTGTTGGAGGATTGGACGAAGGAACAACTGAATTTTTCCAAGCCTTGGAAAAAGTATGTATTAAATACGATGTCGTTCTGATTTTGGACGAAGTGCAATCTGGATATGGAAGAAGCGGAAAGTTTTTTGCGCATCAACATCACGGAATTAAAGCGGATATTATCTGTCTTGCCAAAGGAATGGGGAACGGTTTCCCGATTGGTGGAATTCTAATTTCCCCAAAATTTACAGCAAGTTACGGATTATTAGGCACCACTTTTGGCGGAAGCCATCTCGCTTGTGCCGCAGGAATTGCCGTTCTTGAAGTTATGGAAAAAGAGAAATTGATGGACAACGTGAATGCCATTTACGCCTATTTCTTGGAAGCAATTAAAGCAGTTCCAGAAGTGATTAAAGTAAAAGGAAAAGGATTGATGCTGGGTGCTGAATTTGCTTTTGATGTTTCGGAATTACGCAAAAAACTGATTATCGATAAACATATTTTTACTGGAAACGCCAACAATAAAAATTTATTGAGAATCCTTCCGCCATTGACAATCAAAAAAGAAGCAATCGATCAATTTATTATCGCTTTGAAAGAAGCTTTGGCTGAATTAAAATCATAAAAATGAACATATTATTATCCATAGCAAAACGAAATGCTGTTTTAAGTCGAATGGCAGAACTTCTTGAACAAGAAAGAGCCAACATTAAAAAGGTGAATCAACAGGATTTAAATAATTATTCTGGGGAAGATTTGGCTATGGAAAAACGTTTGCTAGTTGATGATTCCAAAATTGACGGAATGATTTTATCCATGCAACAATTGGCGAGCCAAGAAGATCCTGTTGGAGTGGAACGGTTCAATTTCGACCATGAAAACGGAATGAAAATCATCAACAAAACGGCAGCTTTTGGAACGATAATGATTATTTACGAATCTAGACCTGACGTAACGATTGAGGCTGGTGGAATCGCTTTCAAATCTGGAAATAAGATTTTATTGAAAGGTGGAAAAGAATCTTTATTGTCGAATTTAAAAATAGTTTCTCTTTGGCATCAAGCTTTGGAGGAAAATGCAATTTCAACGGATTGGGTAGAATATTTGAATTATAATCGGGAAGAAACCCAAGCCTTTTTAGAAAAACCAACCCAAAAAGTAGATTTAATTGTTCCTCGTGGAGGCGAACAATTGATTGCTTTTACCAAGAAACACGCAACATGCCCAGTGATTATAAGCGGTCGTGGAAATAATTTCGTTTATGTAAACAGGGAAGCTGATTTGCAAAAAGCGTTGGACATTATCATCAACGGAAAAACAACCAATATTGGTGTTTGTAATGCATTGGATAAAGTGTTAATCGATTCCAATTTAGAAAACTGGCAGGATTTCGCTACTAATTTGGTTGCTGAATTAAAGCAATATAATGTTGAAGTTTTGGGAGACGAAAGCATTTCAAAAGCAACAAATATTCCTCCAATCGAATCGGATTTGATTTGGTATGAAGAGTTTTTAAATTATAAAATTGTGATTGGAATCGTGAATTCTAACGAAGAAGCGATTGCAAAAATCAACCAATATTGCGGAGGACATTCGGCTTCAATAATTACAGAAAATAATGCCATTGCACAACAATTTATGGAACAAGTAGATTGTGCGGCAGTTTACCAAAACGCTTCCACTCGATTTACAGATGGCGGACAATTTGGTTTGGGAGGAGAATTGGCGATAAGTACGGACAAATTGCACCAACGCGGACCGATAGGTTTGCAACATTTAGTCACTAATAAATGGTATATTTACGGGGAAGGACAGGTTAGGTAGCAGTGTTCAGTTTTCAGATGTCAGTTCGAGCGCAGTCGAGAACAAATTTGATGATGAACGAATTTATATTTAAAAATAAATTAAATCAAATAACACTTTGTGAACTTGTGTTCTTAAAGCATTAAATTAAAAAATTTGCGCCCTTTGTGGTTAAAAATATGGCAAAAAAAAGAATCTTATTAAAGTTAGGCAGCAACACGCTCACCAAGGAAACCAATCATATTTCGAGAGGAAAGATTGAAGATATTGGTATGCAAATTGCTGCTTTGCAAGATAAATATGAGTTTATAATCGTGAGTTCTGGCGCCATTGCTGCGGCAAAACAATTTGTAAAACTAGACAATCACGACAAGGATGTTTTTGTAAAACAAGCTTTGGCTTCTATTGGTCAGCCTCATTTGATGCGGATTTACAACGAAAATTTCAGCGATTTGGGTTTGCATACTTCGCAATGTTTGCTCTCATATTCTGATTTTGAAAAAAAACAAACCAAACTCAATATCGTCAACACGATCAATGTGTTGGTTAAAAATAGTTATATTCCAATTATTAATGAAAATGATACTGTTGCCACGGACGAAATTCAGTTTGGCGATAACGATAAATTAGCGGCTTTAACGGCAGTTTTATTGAACGTTGACATTCTGATTATTGCGACCAATACCAATGGAATTTACACCAAAGCAACTTTCAACGACGAATTTCCTGAAACCATAGAATTAGTAACCGATTTACAGCTTTTGCAAAAGGAAATTGGAGATTCAAAATCATCTCACGGAACCGGTGGAATGCAATCCAAAATTGATTCGGCAGCGATTGCCAAAGCAGCCAATATTGAAACCTGGATTATTAATGGTTTGGAAGATAATTTTATTTTGAAAGCCTTGAAAAACGAAATTGCGTTTACTAAGATTGTATAAAAATGTTCATTCGGTTAATCGACAATTCGGTTAATCGATTCAACAAATAACCGATTAAACAAAAATTACAATGAACTTTACCTCTGTACAAAACATAGATTCACTGCAAGAATGGGTACGTCAAGCGTTGAAAATCAAAAAAAATCCGCTTAAACATAAAAAATTAGGGAATAACAAAACCTTAGGAATGTTGTTTTTTAATCCAAGTTTAAGAACCCGTTTGAGTACGCAAAAAGCGGCCTTGAATTTGGGAATGAACGTAATGGTCATGAATTTTACCAACGAAGGTTGGACACTAGAATTCGAAGACGGAGCGATTATGAATTCTGGTGCATCCGAACATATTAAAGAAGCGGCAGCAGTTATTTCGCAATATTGCGATATCATTGCCATTAGAGCTTTTGCTGGATTAAAAGACAAAGAAAAAGACAACGCCGAAACTGTTTTGGCTGGTTTTATAAAATATGCAACTGTTCCGATTGTGAATATGGAAGGTTGTACCGGTCATCCCTTACAATCCCTTGCCGATGCTATAACTATGGAAGAATACAAAACGCCACACAGACCAAAAGTGGTTTTGACTTGGGCGCCACATCCTAGAGCGTTGCCACAAGCTGTGCCAAATTCGTTTGTGGAAATGATGCAAAAGCAAGATATGGATTTTGTGATTACACATCCCGAAGGTTACGAGTTGAATCCTGAAATTACGAAAGCTTCCAAAATTGAATACGACCAAAATAAGGCTTTCGAAAATGCTGATTTTATCTATGCCAAAAACTGGAGTAGTTACACAGATTACGGAAAAATCACGAATTCGGATCCCAATTGGACCGTTTGTGCCGATAAAATGAAACTAACCAACAATGCTAAATTTATGCACTGTTTGCCAGTAAGAAGGAACGTTATTGTGACGGATGAAGTGATTGACAGTGAAAATTCGATTGTTATCGAACAAGCCAATAATAGAACCTATTCAGCTCAATTAGTATTGCAAAAAATATTGAAAGATGCAAAATAAGAAACCATTATCCATCATAAAAATTGGTGGAAACATTATCGATAATCCAGCGGAATTAGCTCAGTTTCTAACTGATTTTTCGAACATTGAAGGAAACAAAATCCTTGTTCACGGTGGCGGAAAATCGGCTACAAAAATGGCCGAAAGTATTGGGTTAACGCCTCAAATGATTGACGGACGACGCATTACAGACCAAGCCATGCTGGATGTTGTCGTGATGATTTATGCTGGTGAAATCAACAAAAATATAGTCGCGCAATTACAAGCCAATAACACCAATGCAATGGGATTTTCGGGTGCCGATGGTAATTTAATTCAATCAAACAAAAGAAACCACCCAACCATTGATTATGGATTTGTGGGCGATGTGCAAAAAGTGAATACCCCATTATTAGAGACTTTAATTTCGAATGGTATTGTTCCTGTCTTTTGTGCCATAACACATGATAAAAAAGGACAATTATTGAATACCAATGCTGATACAATTGCCAGCGAATTAGCGATTGCAGCTTCGGAAGTATTTGAAGTCACTTTAAATTATTGCTTCGAAAAACCAGGTGTTTTATATGATGCTGAAGATGATTCATCGGTTATAGAAACCATCAATCAAGAATTATATTCCAGATTAAAAGCCGAAAAAGCCATTCATTCCGGAATGATTCCTAAATTGGACAACTGTTTCAATAGTTTGTCGAAAGGGGTAAAAAAAATAAAAATTGGACACCATAGCATGTTGAAAGACAAAACGGCATTACATACCACAATTACTTTATGAAAAACATAGCAACCCTAACTCAAGAAGCCATTGCGATATTAAAAGCATTAATTGAAACACCTTCCTTTTCAAGCGAAGAAGATCAAACGGCCCTTTTAATCGAAAACTGGTTTGTTCAAAATAACATCCCTTTCGAAAGAGAAAATAACAATATTTGGGCTTACAATAAATATTTTGATAAGTCAAAACCAACACTTTTACTCAATTCGCATCACGATACCGTAAAACCCAACCAAGGTTACACGAAAAACCCATTTGAAGCGATTGTGGAAGATGGAAAATTATATGGTTTGGGAAGCAATGATGCTGGAGGATGTTTAGTTTCTCTCATCGCGACTTTCACTCATTTTTATGCTGCAGAAAATCTGCCTTATAATATTGTGATGGTAGCTTCGGCAGAAGAAGAAAGCAGCGGAAAAAATGGATTAAACAGCGTTTTGAAACATTTGCCTGAATTGGATTGTGCTATCATTGGCGAGCCAACATTAATGCAATTGGCCGTTGCCGAAAAAGGATTATTAGTGCTAGATGTAGTTGTAAAAGGTACTGCTAGTCACGCCGCGCACAACAATCCAGACAATCCTATTTACAAGGCAATGCCCGTAATCGAATGGTTTAAGACTTTCGAATTCGCAAAAATATCCGAGGTTTTAGGTCCCGTAAAAATGACTGTAACTCAAATTTCTGCTGGAAAACAACACAACGTTGTTCCCGCCGAATGCCATTTGGTTATCGATATTCGGGTAAATGATTGTTACAGTAATCAGGAAATTTTAGACACTGTAAAAACAAATATAGCAGCTGAACTTACGCCTCGATCTATGCACCTAAATGCGTCTTCAATTCCTGTAGCGCACGGATTAGTACAAGCCGGAATCGCTTTAGGAAGAACAACATACGGCTCGCCTACCCTTTCAGATCAATCGGTAATCAGTTGCCAATCTTTGAAACTAGGGCCTGGAGAAAGCTTGCGTTCGCACTCGGCAAACGAATTTATATTCATCAACGAAATAGAAGAAGGAGTCGATTTATATATCAAAATATTGACAGACTTCTTTTTTAAGACTTCTTAGATTTTTAGACTTTTTTAGACTTCTTAGAAAGTCTAAAATCTAATATTCTATGTAGCCTAATAATCTAAAAATCTAATTATGAAACTTTGGGAAAAAGGAATATCAACAGATAAACAAATAGAACATTTTACCGTTGGAAACGACCGCGAACTCGACTTGGTTCTCGCCAAATATGATGCTTTAGGATCAATTGCTCACGCCAAAATGTTGGGACAAATAGGACTTATGACAGCTTCTGAAACCGAATCTTTGGTTCTCGCTTTAGAAGATATCATCATTGATATCGAAAAAGGTGATTTCGAAATCGAAGATAGTTTTGAAGATGTCCATTCCAAAATCGAGTATTTATTGACCGTGAAACTAGGTGATGCCGGAAAAAAAATCCACACCGCTCGTTCACGTAACGATCAAGTTTTGGTTGACGTCAATTTATATCTTAAAGATGTCGTAACCGAATTCAAATCACAAGTAAAAACCTTGTTCGATTTGTTGATGGAATCGGCTGAGAAACACCAAAATGTATTGTTGCCAGGTTATACGCATTTGCAAATTGCGATGCCCTCTTCTTTCGGAATGTGGTTTTCTGCTTATGCTGAAACCTTGATAGATGACATCACTATGTTGAATGCTGCTTTGAAAATAGTGGACCAAAATCCATTAGGTTCGGCTGCAGGTTACGGAAGTTCTTTCCCTATCAACAGAACATTCACAACCAAAGAATTAGGATTTGAAACTTTAAAATTCAATTCGGTTGCAGCACAAATGAGTCGTGGAAAATCAGAGAAAACAGTGGCTTTTGCGATGAGTAGCGTGGCGGCAACTTTGGCAAAATTTTCAATGGATGTGTGTTTGTATATGAGTCAAAATTTTGATTTTATCACTTTGCCTGCTCATTTGACAACGGGTTCCAGCATTATGCCACACAAAAAAAACCCTGATGTTTTTGAATTGATTCGTGGAAAATGCAATAAAATTCAAGCTTTACCTTATGAGATTACGCTAATCACCAACAACTTGCCAAGCGGTTATCACAGAGATTTACAATTGTTGAAAGAAGGATTATTTCCCGCCATTCAAAACCTAAAAGCGTGTTTGGATATTACCATTTTTTCTATCAAAGATATCAAAGTAAAAGACAATATTCTTGCCGACCCAAAATACAATTATTTGTTTACTGTTGATACTTTAAATGAAATGGTGGTTGCAGGAATGCCATTTAGAGATGCCTATAAAGCCGTTGCTGAGCAACTGGAAAACGGTACATTTCAATCTCCAAAAGCTACGAAACATACGCACGAAGGAAGTATAAATAATTTGTGTTTAGCAGAGATTAAAGAAAAAATGAATCAAGCTTTTTGACAGTATATTTCAAGACAGACTTTCAAATAAAAAACCTCGTTAAAAGTTTTTAACGAGGTTTTTTGCTTATGATACATTTTTTTCTAAAATTAAAATCTGCCCATCGGTATCATCATTTGTTGTTGCATCATCATTTGCTGCATCATTAGATGACTCAACATCCAAGAATTATTATAGTTGTTTTTGTACGTTGAGAAGCCATTTATAGAAAAATCTAAAGGAATAATAATTTCTTGTCGCACATTTACCCCATTTACTTTACCAGCTTTCCAAGTAATTTGACTTTTAAATTGTAATAAAAAATCATTGATGGCGATATCACAATCCGTGCCAAAACCTTTTATTAACTTGGCTTCGGAAACCAATCCTGTTGGCTCAACTATGCATTTAATCAAAGCAATTCCGTGATTGTATTTTTGAACAGATTCTGTAGGATATTTTAATTTGTCATTTATTAATTTCTGCAAATCTTTAGTTTCCAATTTTGCATTTTTCTCACAAAGTTGGTACACCTTTTCACCATTCATATCAGTGTAATATACATTTTTTAGCTTTTGATCTTTATATTCATAGGTAATTTCTTTGCCGGTAATTACATCATTAAATGACTCTTTACCTGTTTTATTGTCATTTTCATATATACTTTCACCTTGTTCATTATTAACTACAGCATAATTAAGTTCTTCACCCTCTTGAATAGCATATGCTCTATGAATTTCTCCATTGATAAAATATTCAATGGCACTTTTAGGCTTATTATCCACATATTTCACCTTCTTTCTAATTTTTCCATTTGGGTAATAAAAAACAAAAACACCTCTTTTTTTATGAGGATAAAATGATGTGAAATCACCTTCATATATTTTGACGTCATTGTTGAAAAAATAACTTAAATGGAAAATGGAATCTTTAACGGATTCTATTTTTGCATAATAAGAACTTTCCTTCGGACTATTCGTTTCATCCCAAGAAGAATTAAAATAAATCTTAGCATTTTTTGTAAACAATTGTCTGTACTTGTAAATCTTTATCATCGAAGGAATATCTTTTTCTTTAAATTTCCCTTGTTCAATTGCTTTTTTTAAAAAAGAATCTGAAGCAAAAATTTCAGCAGCCATTTTTTTAAATTTATTTGCATTTGTTGGAAAAATAATATTTCCACTTTCGTTTGCTTTTTGAACAAAGTATCTATTGGGTGAATAACCATTTCCTTGTAAATGCTTGTATATAAAAAATTTCAAACCGTCAACTTTTTCAAAAAATTTAACAAACACATTTTTTGAAAAATTTTCTCCTATGAACTCATTTTTTGGAACAACAAACATTGTATCAATACCAATTACAAAGTTCTTACAATTTTCTACTTTAATAATTTCCTTATTTTTGTCATCTTTATTTGATTTAAATGTCAAATCATAACCTGGATTATTGAATTTGAGAAAGCCTGTTTTTTTAATGCCATCCGAATTAATATAATAACCGTCGGTTAAATTGTCTTCTATCACATAGGATACATCCAAAGATTTTTCGGGTTCGTAGTCAAAATCATAATAACCGTTGATGAGTTGTTTATTAAAATCGAAATAGCAACCTATTTCATAATTGGGGATTAAATTCTGCCCGAATGAACTGCAACTAAAAGTAATTGCTAAAAGGTAAAAAAGTTTTTTCATATTGATGTTTTGTACCACTTATGAGATTTCCAAAAGTCTTTTTAATAACAAATCCAAATATAGAATATTTATCTTACAAATAACTATTTAAATTTTCCCCTTCAATTCCCCAGCATCAATATCGTTATGGGAAACATCATAAACTGATTTTCCTCCTTTAATCAACAACAATTGTGGCGATTGATGAAAAACGTTAAAACGATTGGCAATCTCGCCAGAAATGTCACGATGTTCTAATAAATCAAGAAAATAAGCATCAACCTTACCCTCTAAATCAAACTCTTTTTCAAATTGCTTTAAGGCAAATCGGCTAATACTGCAACGGGTACTGTGTTTGAAAATCACTACTGGTTTTTCATTAGAAATTGCCACGATTTCATCTAACTGACTTAAATCTGTCAATGGAATCCAATTGATTTTGCTGTTAGAAGTATTTTGACTTTCGGAACTTCCAAAAACTGCTGAAAATAAGCTCATTATGTTTAAATTTAAATTAGTTTTAATTCTTTAAATACCCCTTTATCCGTCATTTTGTCGTAACTTTAACAGTGGAATAACATTTGATATTTTTTCTTCAAAGTTAATCAAAACAGTAAACTTTTAATCGTTAAATTTTAAACTTATTTAAAATGAACATCAATAAATTTACAATCAAATCACAGGAAGCCATTCAGCTTTCCCAACAATTGGCACAGAGCCACGGACAACAACAAATTGAAAACGAACATATTTTTAAGGCCATTTTTGAAGTTGATGAAAATGTGGCACCCTTTATTTTGAAAAAACTAAATGTAAATGTTCCGCTATTTCAGCAAATATTAGACAGCACTATCCAGAGTTTTCCAAAAGTTTCTGGTGGAGAGATTATGCTCTCTAGAACGGCAAATACAACTTTGAATGAAGCCGAAATTATTGCCAAAAAAATGAACGACGAATTCGTTTCGATTGAGCATTTAATCTTAGCCATTTTTGCTTCCAAAAGTAAAGCAAGCCAAATTCTAAAAGACCAAGGCGTTACCTACAACGGATTGAAAGCCGCCATTGATGAACTTAGAAAAGGAGAAAGGGTAACCTCTGCTTCCGCGGAAGAAACCTATAATTCCTTGAATAAATATGCCAAAAACCTCAACGAATTAGCTAAAAGTGGTAAACTCGATCCCGTAATTGGTCGTGACGAAGAAATCCGTCGGGTTTTGCAAATCTTGACTCGTCGAACTAAAAATAACCCAATGTTGGTGGGCGAACCAGGAGTTGGTAAAACCGCCATCGCCGAAGGATTGGCACATCGAATTGTAGATGGTGACGTTCCTGATAATCTAAAAGACAAAATTGTTTTTTCATTGGATATGGGAGCACTGATTGCAGGAGCCAAATTCAAAGGAGAATTCGAGGAACGACTCAAATCCGTTGTGAAAGAAGTGACCGCTGCCGAAGGTGACATCGTTCTTTTTATTGACGAAATTCACACGCTCGTTGGTGCAGGTGGTGGCGAAGGTGCAATGGATGCGGCCAATATCTTGAAACCAGCTTTGGCTCGTGGTGAATTGCGCGCCATTGGTGCAACCACATTAGACGAATACCAAAAATATTTTGAAAAAGACAAAGCGCTCGAACGACGTTTCCAAAAAGTAATGATTGAGGAACCCGATACCGAAAGCGCGATTTCTATCCTTCGTGGAATCAAAGAGAAATACGAAACGCACCATAAAGTTCAGATAAAAGATGATGCTATTATTGCGGCTGTCGAATTATCGCAACGTTATATTACCAACCGGTTTTTACCCGATAAAGCGATTGATTTAATGGACGAAGCAGCTTCAAAAATCAGAATGGAAATCAATTCGAAACCCGAAGAATTGGATGTTTTGGATCGAAAAATAATGCAGTTGGAAATCGAAATTGAAGCCATCAAACGCGAAAAAGACGAAAGTAAACTCAAAGTTTTGGGAATGGATTTAGCCAACCTCAAAGACGACCGAAATGAGGTTTACACCAAATGGAAATCCGAAAAAGATGTGGTTGACAATATTCAAGCCGTAAAAACCGAAATCGAGGATTTCAAATACGAAGCCGAACGCGCCGAACGTGAAGGCGATTATGGAAAAGTAGCTGAAATTCGTTATGGAAAAATCAAAGAAGCCCAAGAACGATTAGATGCGTTTCAAAAACAATTGGCCGAAGATCAATCTGAAGGAACTTTCTTAATCAAAGAAGAAGTGACTCGCGAAGACATTGCCGAAGTAGTAGCCAAATGGACTGGAATTCCTGTGATGAAAATGCTGCAAGGCGAAAGAGAAAAACTCTTGCATCTGGAAGAAGAATTACACAAACGTGTGGTTGGACAAGAAGAAGCTATCCAAGCCGTGAGCGATGCCGTTCGTAGAAGTCGTGCGGGATTGCAGGATATGAAAAAACCCGTTGGAACATTCCTATTTCTTGGAACAACCGGTGTTGGAAAAACCGAATTGGCAAAAGCCTTGGCGGAATACCTATTCGACGACGAAAACGCAATGACCCGAATCGATATGAGTGAATATCAAGAGCGCCACAGCGTGAGCCGATTGGTGGGTGCGCCTCCGGGATATGTGGGCTATGACGAAGGCGGACAATTGACCGAAGCCGTGCGTAGAAAACCCTATTCCGTGATATTATTAGACGAAATCGAAAAAGCGCATCCTGATACGTTTAACATCTTGCTACAAGTCTTGGATGAAGGTCGATTGACAGACAACAAAGGACGTTTGGCCGATTTCAAAAACACGATTATCATCATGACTTCTAACATGGGAAGCCAGATTATACAAGAGAAATTCGATCCCCAATCAAGTTGGGGACTAAAAGGAAGTGTTGAAGCCACAACCGAAGCTGCCAAAGTGGAAGTTTTGGGCTTGTTGAAACAAACCGTTCGCCCAGAATTCATTAATCGTATTGACGAAATCGTGATGTTTACGCCGTTGACCAATGCCAATATTACTCAAATCGTGGGTTTGCAACTGAAATCAGTGACCAAGATGCTGACACAACAAGGCATCACCATGGACGCCACACCGGAAGCTATTGCTTATTTGACCGAGAAAGGCTATGATCCGCAATTTGGCGCCAGACCCGTAAAACGTGTGATACAAAGAGATGTTTTAAACCAATTGTCGAAAGAAATACTGGCAGGAACAATTACAACCGATAGTATCGTTTTGATTGATGCTTTTGACGGGAAATTGGTATTTAGAAATCAGAGTGAATTGGTACATTAATTGAAGTTATGCTGTTTATATATAGAACACTTGTCGGAAAGCTGGTGTTTTGTTTTGCATTATTATAATTAAAAGGAGAATAAAACGTGAGTTTTTTTTCCAAATTGAAATTGAAGAAAAAAACTCCGATTTACTCGACAATATGATAAATTTAGAAGGAAATATTCAATAGATTTTGTAACAACGTTACTCCATTAGAAAACTCAAGATAGAATAGAAACATTAGAATTCAAATGTTTAATAAGTTTTTTTTACAGTTAATATAATATCTTACTTTTACATTGAATAATAGTAAATTAAGGTTATGAAATACAATAGATACATCAATGACTCAGCCTTAGTATCTGAAATTGGCCTTGGTGCTTGGCAGTTGGGTAATAATTCCGGATGGCAAAGTATGTCAGAACACAATGCAGTGGAGCTAGTAAAAAAAGCATTGGAATTAGGAATCAATTTTTTTGATACAGCGCCAAATTATGGGCATGGTACCGGAGAAGACAGGCTAGGAAAAGCACTAAAAGGTGTTGACAGAAATACCATAGTAATTAATACAAAATTTGGCCATAGTGATTCGGGTAAAACTAATTATAATTCAAGTTATATTCGAGAATCATTGGAAGGAAGCCTCAAAAGATTAGGTGTAGATTATGTTGATTCAATTATCATGCATAATCCACCGTTAGAATATCTCGATGGAAACAAAAATGATCATTATGAAATATTTGAACGTTTAATTGAAGAAGGCAAAATAAAAGCATATGGCGCCTCTTTAGACACCTACGAAGATATGAAGTTGCTTATGGGAACAACCAATGCCAAAGTGATTGAAGCTTTTTTCAATATTCTGCATCAGGATGCTTCACGAGCTTTTGATTTGGCTATGGAAAAAGATGTTGCTATAATTGCAAAAATTCCTCTCGATTCAGGCTGGTTATCCGGAAAATATAATGCTGAAAGCATCTTTGATGACATCAGAAAGCGTTGGTCCAGACAAGACATTCAAATCAGGGCGCATCTTTTAAATAAAGTAAAAGCAATTTTAGATGCACAAGGAGATCTAGCACACAAAGCAATTTCGTTTTGTTTATACTATGACGCTGTGGCTACTGTAATACCCGGGAATGTTAATATTGCTCAATTAGTTCATAATGTTAAAAGCATAAACCATCCTATTTCAAAGGAAATAGTTAAAAAACTAGAGAATTTTTATACGAATGAAGTTAAGCCACTCCATCTCCCTTGGTAAACAAAATAGTAGGAATTTGGAAAGGAAACGTTTCCAAACACTTACTATTAAATCCTAAAATTATTGTTCAAATTCTTCATTTTAAATTAATATTTCATTTTAATT
>CAIOTL010000183.1 GCA_903861155.1 uncultured Bacteroidota bacterium | reverse complement strand
TTTCTTTAATTAACTGCAACCTCACCAAATTTTATTGAACTTTTGCAAATTGCCTTTTTCAGAAAAAACAAAGCAATAAAAGCATCAATTGCTTAAAAAATCTGAAATCATAAATAACTCAAATCAGAATTACAACATTACTGTATTAGATGGTATTCAAAATATTATGCCGCATGGTGTAAGTAGTGATTTGCAAAATAGCACCAGTAATCTTGTAGATGCCTACAAAAGAAATCAATTACATGCAGCAAGTGGTTTGGGTATTTTTGCTCTAAGTGCTATAATAGTTGACAAAGCTGAACCTAGTGAAGCTCTTAAGGCTAATGTTGTGTGGTCATTGGGAATGGAAAATTCAACCCATTTGTTATCTTCTAAACAACTTCCTGCTTTTAGAAAACTCCAAAAACTAAATAGCGAAACTGATATAAAGGGAGAAAAAGGAGCTTATTTTATTTCTAATGATTTGTATTTACCTCAAAACACCTCAAAGGATTGGAAAATTATTGCTAATGTCAATCAAACACAATCGCAAGTTATTCAACTTTGTGAGTCAATAATTCATGATAAAACCATAGAAAATAAGCTTATCGAAGATGTTGAATTAGGGAAACAAAATCTTATTTCACTGAATGCTTCTGCTGATGGATTGCAGTTTACTGCCGACAAATTGATTGATACTCGCCACTTTGCCAATGTTCTTTTTAATATTATGCGAGGAGGAATTTTTGATGAGAATTATCAAATAGGGAAAAAGGATTTTACTCAATATTTCGTAAAAGCAAATAGTGAAGTGTTTGAAAAAAATCAAGCATTTGTTAAAGGTTTAAAAGATGAATTCTCTTATATCGACTTACTTCAATTAATCGAAAGTCACGAAGATGAGGATTTAGTAAGGTTATGTACAGAATATTTGCCCTTAAAATTTAGCCGTAGACACGGAGACCCAAGTCGACCTTGGAATAAATTCTCGATTAATACTCGAAGTGAAGTAGATGATTCTAAAATTCTGGATTACGAAGGAAATTGGAGAGATATATTTCAAAACTGGGAAGCATTGGCTTATGCTTATCCCAATTTTATCGAAGGAATGATTTTTAAATTCTTAAATGCCTCTACATTCGACGGATATAATCCTTACAGAGTAACTAAAAGTGGATTTGATTGGGAAGCCATTGAGCCAGATAATCCTTGGTCTTATATTGGATATTGGGGGGATCATCAAATCATTTATTTGTTGAAATTTTTAGAATTTATTGAAAAGTATTCTCCTGGTAAACTAAACTCTTATTTTGAGAAAGAATGTTTTGTATATGCTGCAGTACCCTATACTATTAAATCCTATCAGGATATCTTGAAAAACCCAAAAGACACTATAGAATACAGTCATAGTTGGGAGAAAAAAGTAAATGAAAACCGAGCAAAAATAGGTGCTGACGGTACTTTGATAACGGATAATAACAATGAAATTTATCATGTAAATTTCATTGAAAAAATATTAGCAACCGTTTTGGCAAAGATGTCAAATTTCATCCCTGAGGGAGGAATATGGATGAACACCCAACGTCCAGAATGGAATGATGCAAATAATGCCTTGGTAGGAAATGGAGTGTCTATGGTTACGCTTTGTTATTTGCGTAGATTTTTAAAAACTTTCCAAAATATATTAGAATCTTCTGAATTAGAAACTATCAAAATTTCTAATGAAATGGTAGAATTCTATCATGAAGTTAGAGAATGTTTAGTAGAAAATCAGCATTTGCTCTCAGGAAAAATTGATGACCAATCCCGTAGAAACATATTAGATCGATTAGGAAAAGCGGCTTCGGATTATCGTTTTCAAGTTTATAATACTGGATTTTGGGGCAAAAAAAGAACTCATTCAATCGCAGGTTTAAAAACATTCACAAAAGTAGCTTTAGCATTTATTGAACATTCTATTAAAGCCAACCAAAGACCAGATAAATTGTATCAAGCTTATAATTTGATGTCTATTAAAAATGATAGTGTGGTTATCTCAAATCTCAGCGAAATGCTCGAGGGTCAAGTAGCGGTTTTAAGTTCTGGCTATTTGAATGCCAATGAATCATTAGAAATACTGAATGCATTAAGAAATAGTGCTTTGTATCGCCCTGATCAAAACAGTTATATCTTGTATCCGAATAAAGAGTTGCCTACGTTTTTAGAAAAAAACAACATTCCTAAAATAAGTATTGATAAGTCAGCTTTATTAGCAAAATTAATTGCTAATGCTGATAATTCTATCGTAGACAAAGATGTTACAGGCGGGTATCATTTTAATGGAAACTTCCATAATGCCAATGACTTAAAAGCAGCCTTACTACAACTCAAAAATCAAGAAGATTATCAAGTTTTGGTTGAAAAAGAATCTGAAGAAATACTCCAAATTTTTGAAGATGTTTTTAATCATAAAGCATTTACGGGCAGATCTGGAACATTTTATGGTTATGAAGGGCTGGGCTCTATTTATTGGCATATGGTATCCAAGCTGCATCTAGCTGTTCAAGAAGTAATTGAAAAAGCCTATCAAAATAAAGAAGACATTGCTGTTATTCAAGCTTTGTCCTCGCATTATGATGAAATAGGTAAAGGTATAGGCGTTCATAAAACACCAGAAGTATACGGAGCATTTCCAACGGATCCTTACTCGCATACCCCTTTGCACAGGGGAGCTCAACAACCCGGAATGACTGGACAAGTGAAAGAAGATGTCCTTACAAGAAAAGGAGAATTGGGTATAAAAGTTGAAGAGGGTCAACTTATGTTTCAACCTACTTTATTAAACAAAAATCAATTTTTAGAGCAAGATGAAACTGTAAGTTTTATAGATTTTCAAAATAAACCTTTTTCAGTAACATTAGAAAAAGGAAGTTTAGCATTTACCATCTGTCAAGTGCCTATGGTATATAAAATGGCAGATAAGAATCAAATAGAAGTCAAATATAAAAACAATGAGATAGAAACTATTTCAACTTTGACATTGAGTCATGAGGTGAGTCAAAAAATATTTGATCGAACAGGAGAAATAATTCAAGTAACAGTGGCTATTGCTATTTAGTTGAATGAAAAAAGATGCAATATTCTTCTGATGCTTATGTCTGTGTTGTCTAGCCCCTATAGAAGTTTAATTCAAAAGTGTCACTGAAATTACGGCGGAATGAATATTAGGAAATGAAAATTATCAGGCTCTGTGTTTAGTTTAAAACTAGCTTACAGTTATTAAATAATAACTAATAAAGAAAGTTTTTATATACAATAATTTTAAAGGGTTATTTCTAACCCTAAAAAACAAAATTTAAAAAATAATTTTACTATATCAATAACGGTACATAAATTAATTAGCAAATCTTAAAATAGGTTATTAAACTTAAACCCCAAAAAAATCTCTAAATATGAAAAAAAGTATCTTAAAATCTGTAAAAAAGGTTCCTATGGGGCAAAAAATTGCTTTTGGATTGGGTATGTTAGCAAATCAAATGTTCCCAGCAGCACTTGGTATTTTTATGGTTGTTTTGGTACAAGATTTAAAATTTCCTGCTTGGATGTGGGGAATGTTGTTTTTCTTACCTAGAATATTTGACGCTTTCATTGATCCTATTATGGGTTTTATTACTGATAATACGCGATCTGTTTGGGGAAGAAGAAGACAGTATGTATTTATTGGCGCAATAATTATGGGGATTTCTTTTGTAGTAATGTGGCAATTATATCGCGAAAACGGGGTTGATTATAATTTTTTATATTTCCTTTTGTGGTCGTTTGTTTTTTATATTGGTCTTTCTGTTTTTAGTGTTCCCTATGTGGCAATGGGTTATGAAATGAGCGATGATTTTCATGAACGAACCAGTATTATGGCAATATCCCAATGGATTGGGCAATGGGCATGGGTAATTGCACCTTGGTTTTGGGTGATTATGTATGACAAAGGTTGGTTTCCTAATGCAGATACAGCCACAAGAACTTTGGCTATATGGGTAGGAATTTCATGTATGATATTAGCTATGATTCCTGCCATCTTTATCAAAAGTAAGTCTACAAAAAATGAAGAAAGTTTCTCGCCATTAACGTTTAGAACAATTGGAGGTAGTTTCAAAGAAATTTTTAACAGTTTCAAAGAAGCTTTTATTAATAAACCTTTCAGAAAACTTTGTATTGCTACTTTCTTGATTTTTAATGCTTTTAATACGGTTGCTGGTTTTACTTTTTTTATTGTTGTTTATTATCTTTTTAATGGTAGTACAACAAAAGCAGGTATTTGGCCTACCCTTTTTGGTTGTCTAGGTGCTTTGGCAACTACTTTTATTGTTATTCCAATTGTAGCGAATATTTCAAAAAGAATGGGCAAAAAAAATGCCTTTTTACTTTGTCAAGGAATATCTATTTTTGGCTATATTTTACTTTGGTTTCTATTCATTCCAGGGAAACCTTATATGTTTATATTCGCCTTACCTTTCTTCTCCTTTGGAATCGGAAGTTTATTTACTTTGATGATGTCAATGACAGCCGATGTTTGCGATATGGATGAGTTAACTTCCGGCAAACGAAGAGAAGGAATCTTTGGAGCCATTTACTGGTGGATGGTAAAATTTGGTTTTGCTATCGCAGGATTATTAACAGGAGTAATTATGTCAGCAGTGGGTTTTGATCCTAATTTACCTGTTCAAGCAGATGGTGCAGTTACTGGTTTGAGATTATTTTTCTCTGGAATCCCAATTTTGGGAACTTTAATTGCTATGTTGGTCATGAAAAACTATGACTTGACTGAAGATAGAGCAAAGGAAATAAAAGAAGAATTAGTTGCCAGAAAAGTTAATATAGAAACTCAAAAATTAGTTGTTGAAAACGAAATAAGTTTGTAAAGTTAATTTAGCTCCAAGTAAATTTTTAAAATTTTCTCAATCCTAATAATTATTATTGATATTAATCAATAATAATTATTAGTGAATACTCTTTTGCACAAGTTTTGGTGGATGGGCAAAACTTATTCCATGATTTAAATCCATGCATTCACCTTTGGCGAGCAATTCATTTTTGTCAATTAAAACAATTTCCCGTGCCAGGCCGCTAATCATTAACGAAAAAGCAAACGTACTACCTACGTTGCCCGCACCTACAATTACAATCTTTGGTTTCAATGCTTTCATCACTAATAAATTTTAATTTATATTACCTCACCCAAATGTTTATAATTGGCCGAAATAACTTTAAATACTTCATCCATACGCCCGCTTAACATCATTTTTTCCATGTATAAAGCTACTCCTTTCACCTGGTCAAATTCCAATTTTGGGGGCATGGCGAGGGCATTCGGATCAGTCTGAATGGAAACCAATACAGGACCTTCCTGCATAAATGCCTTTTCTAATCCTGATTTTACATCATCGGGATTATCAATACCAATACCTGTCATTCCCATTGCTTCCGCTATTTTTACGAAGTTAGGGTTTAACATATCTGTTTCAAAATCGGCAATTCCGGCCACTTCCATTTCCAGCTTCACCATTCCCAATGAGCGGTTGTTAAAAATAACGATCTTTATGGGTAACTGATATTGAACAATGGTCATGAGGTCACCCAACAACATCGAAATACCTCCGTCTCCGCAGAAAGCAATCACCTGTTGGTCAGGACGGGCAAACGCGGCACCAATAGCCTGTGGCATTGCATTTGCCATTGAACCATGATTGAATGAACCCAGCATTTTCCGTTGACCTGTACCTTCAATGTAACGAGAGGCCCATACACAACACATTCCGGTATCAACCGTGAAAATAGCATCCTTGGCAGCAAGCTCATTAATCACAGAAGCGACAAATTCAGGATGAATTTCATTGGGTTTGCCGGTATCCTTTACATAGGCCTGTAAATTCTTTTTGACTTCCTGATAAAATTCCAATTGCTGATCAAGAAATGCGACTTCTTCCTTTATTTTTAAAAGAGGCAAGAGCACCTGTAAGGTGTCTTTTACATCTCCGCAAAGCCCCAAATCGAGTTTAGCCCTTCGTCCGAGGTTTTCGGGTTTAATGTCAATTTGAACAATCTTATTTTTAACGGGCATGAAAGGAGTGTATGGAAAATCAGTACCCAATAATACCAACACATCACATTCATGCATGGCGTGATAGGCCGATGGAATCCCCAGCAATCCTGTGAGTCCAACTTCATAAGGGTTATCATGTTGGATTGCCATTTTTGCTTTATAGGAATAAGCTACTGGTGATTTGAGTTTTTCTGCCAGTTGAATAATTTCTTTGTGTGCCTCAGCAGCACCCAGTCCACAGTAAATAGTGATTTTTTTATGCGAGTTTAACAATTCTGCCAGTTGCAACAGTTCATCTTCTGAGGGTCTCACAACAGGTTGGTTCCGGAAAAGTAAGGTTGTTGTTTGAGCCGTTACTGCAGGAAGGTTGGTAATATCACCAGGCAATCCAAGTACCGCTACTCCTTTTTGATGCACGGCATTTTGAAGGGCGGCTTGTAGCATGCGTGGCAATTGTAATGGTGTCGTTGCTATTTGATTGTAGCAACTGCAATCGTCAAAAAGCTTAGTAGTGTTTGTTTCCTGAAAAAAGTCTGTTCCAAATTCTATGGTAGGTATTGTGGAAGCGATAGCCAATACCGATGCCGACGAGCGGTGCGCATCATACAACCCATTTAAAAGGTGGACATGTCCTGGGCCACTACTTCCCGCACAACATGCTAGGCCGTTCAGCTGTGCCTCAGCTCCGGCGGCGAATGCCGCAGTTTCTTCGTGCCGAACATGGATCCATTTGATTTTTCCATTGCGATGAACTGCAGCATTGACATGATTAAGACTGTCTCCGGTTACGGCATAAATTCGTTGAATGCCTGCTTCAACTATTGTCTCTACCAGTTGGTCTGATACATTTTTACTCATAAGCTAGGTTTTAAGAAATGCATATTTTTCTATAGCATTCTTTTTAGTTCTTCAATCACCTTTCTGCAAAAAGCTGGAAGATCTTTCGGGCTTCTGCTCGTGATGAGTTTGTCATCCACTACTACTTCTTCATCTACCCAATTTACTCCCGCATTGATTAAATCTGTTTTAATTGATTTATACGATGTCATCTTTTTTCCTTTCAATAATCCGGTTTCAATTAATATCGAACCGGCATGACAAATAGCAGCAATCGGTTTCCCTTGTTGAAAAAAATCAGCTACAAATTTTACGGACGCTTCATTTGTACGTAATGTATCGGTATTCATCACACCGCCTGGCAATACCAACATATCATAATCAGTAGAATGCGCATTGCTTATAATTACATCTACTTTAAATTTATCACCCCACTTTGTTTCTTTCCAGCCTTTTATTTTTTCTTCTTTTAATGATATTACGTCCACTAAAATTCCTTCTTTTTTGAGAGCCTTTATTGGTTTCTTAAATTCCGATTGTTCAAAACCGTTGGTAGCCAAAACGGCTACTCTTTTCTTATTTAATTGCTTTTCCATGATGTTGTTTATTTTTTATTATGTTGCTGATTGATTCTGATTCAGCTTATTCTTGTACAAATTTGATCAGTTCAGCATTGAACTTAGCGGTTTCTTCCAGGAACACATTATGATCGATATGCTCAAAAGTAACGATATGAGAATTTGAGATTCCTGCTTTCTTTTGTCCTTTTTTTTCTTCAGCCCATTCCCTGTTCCCGTCGGGTAGTATTCCAATATATTTGGTATTCTCATTGCTTAATCCTCATGTTGATTGAATAATAAGGTTGTTAGACTTTCGTTTGATTGACAAGATAATTCTCCAGACCCATTTGTTCAATCTGCGCACGTTGTTGTTCACCCCAATCAGCATGGCCTTCTTCCATTTTTAGTATTTTGGTCAGCAAGTCCGCAGTACCCTGATCACCAACCTCACGGGCCAGTTTAATCGCATTATTGTATGCGTGTACTGCATCAAGTTCATCTCCATTGTCGTTGATGATTATTTCCTTTACTGTCTTGCCAATTTTTATCGGATTGAGTTTCGAAACTGTTGGTGCACCTTCGAAGAAAATGATTCGCTCAATCAACCATTCGGCATGGTGCATTTCATCCATAGCCTGACTTCTAATGGCCATATGAAGCTTTCCGTAACCCCAGTTTTCGCACATTTCAGAATGTACCATATACTGGTTAATGGCAGTAAGTTCATCTGCCAAAAGCGAATTTAAGACTGTAATTAATTTTTCATTCCCTTTCATGTTTGTCTGTTTTAATGATGAATAGTGAGAGATCAAAGTTAGGAGACTTCAACATTGCAAGTGTTTCAAAATTTTTGTGAATAGTTATATCATTCACATATTTTGGGTTGTTGCCCCCTTATGTTTTTATTATTCTCATTCTATTCAGATTATCGCACCGCTACCTAAACCCTACCAAACGCAGGAAGAAAGCATGTGAAAAGGAGGAACTAACAGCGGAAAAATAAGCTTGTCTTGGCTTTGGCTAGACTGCCTTATTTTTTTGTGCTGTGACGTTTCAGTGGCAGGGAGGGAAACCCAAACGGTATGAAGCTTCTAAAGTTGCTTATTTAACTAAAAGGTAGTTATGAAAAGATAAGGTTGACCGACCGGAACAGCCGACCGGTCCAAAGGAAACGACCGCAGAGAGACCACTTGATGGCCCGTGCCCGTGATGTTATCATTATTGGTTCGTTTTTTTCTAGAAGTAACATAACCCGTTGGGTGTAATTCCACATATTTCCCAACCAGAATTACACTCGTGCTATTACGCAACAGTTTAATAATCGGCCTTGCAAAGAGCGAATCTAATTTATGCATTTTTTATGTGCTGTAATCGTTAGCTTAAGGAGTCAATTTGTTGCGAATATGTGGAATTACACCCAACGGGTTTAAC
>CAIOTL010000182.1 GCA_903861155.1 uncultured Bacteroidota bacterium | reverse complement strand
TTACCACATAGTCAAAAGCCTTGTGGTGCATACAGTTTATGGCAACTTCGATTTTGTCTTGCGAAGACAGCATCACTATCGGAATGTTAGGATTAAAAGCTTTAATTATATCCAAAGTTTCTATTCCGTTCATTGCAGTTTTGTCGATACCATCCAATTGATAGTCCAAAATAATTACATCTGGATTATTCGATAAATGGGCTATGCAAAGCTCTCCTGTTGCATAGGTTTCAATGATAAAATCAGCGTGTTGCATAAATTCAATTTCTAATGATTTTAGAAATAATGCATCATCATCTACCAAGAAAAGTTTTATTTTGCTTTCGTCTTTCACGATAAGGTGTTTTTAATTATGTTATATTCTATTTCTAATTCTTCGCAAGCTTGCCTACAAATGGTTTCTATTTGGAGGACCATTTTTTTTGTCTCCTTTGTGAATTGATCTGAGTTTGCAGATTCCTGAATTTTTTTGGCCATGTCTTCAAAATCTGGATTTATGCCCATTATTGAAAAGGAAGGAATGATTTTATGAACTGCAGCACTTAACAAAGTCCCGTCTTTATTCACCATACTTTGTTCCATGGCAGTTATTAATGGTGGTGTTTGTTGCAAATAGAGTGAAATCATTTCCATAGTTAATTGAGGATTTGATTTTGTTCGTATGTTTAAATACTCTAAATTGATACATTTCGATTTTGCACCCTTAATTTCACTTCCGTTCCCATTTTTACTAACAATGGCATTTTTATTAACTTTAATAGAGCTAGTTCGTTTTGCCAACCCTATAATTTTGCTGTATAACATTTGCTCATCAACCGGTTTTGCAATATAATCATTCATTCCAACTTCTTTACATTTTGCCAAATCAACCGTGGTGACATCGGCGGTTAAAGCGATAATTGGAATTTTCGAATTCATTGTTTTTCGAATGTATTTTGTAGCCTCAAATCCATTCATTATAGGCATTTGCAAGTCCATCAAAACAATATCATACGATTCTTTTTTGAGTTTCTCAATGGCTATTTTTCCATTTTCGGCAATATCGCGTTCGAAACCAAAATCATCCAAAAGGGTCTTCATCAATAATTGATTAAGAGGTATATCTTCAACAACCAAGACTTTTATACTTTTGATTTCAGAATCTAATTCCATTATTTCAGTTTCTTTTTCGGGTTCAACATTTGTTTTTTGAAAACTTAAAATAAAACTAAAAGTAGAGCCTTTATTAATTATACTTTTTACAGTAATGGTTCCACCTTGTGGTTCTACTAATTGTTTTACTATGGCAAGCCCTAATCCAGTTCCTCCATACAGTCTTGACGTTCCGCTGGTTGCCTGTTGAAAATCGTTGAAAACAGTATCTATTTTACTTTCTTCAATTCCAATTCCGGTATCTGAAATCGCAAATTCAATTGTGGAGGATTCGTCATCTTCATTCAACAAACGAACACTTACCGTGATTCTTCCTTTTGAAGTAAATTTGATAGCATTACTCACCAAATTTAAAATAATTTGGTGCAAACGGACGGGGTCTCCCAGCAATACTTTTGGAATAGTGTCATCATATTCCGTTACCAATTCCAGATTTTTTTCTTGTATTTTTGTTTCAAATACATGAAGCATTGCAGAAATTGAGGCAGATAATTTAAAAGGCACTTTCTCGAAAGTCATTTTTCCGGCATCTACTTTTGCTAAGTCAAGAATATCATTAATTAATACGATTAGTGCATCACCACTTAGTTTTATGGCTGATAAATATTCTTTTTGTTTGGCTGATAAATCTGTTTTAAGAACAACTTTCGTAAATCCTATAATCGCATTCATTGGCGTACGAATTTCGTGACTCATATTGGACAAAAACTGTTGTTTTGCTTTTACGGCATTTTCGGCAATTTTAGTCGATTTTTCAGCATTCCTTTTTTCTTCTTCAGCAATTTCTGTTGCCAATTCAGCAAAAACTTTGGCCTCTATCAATTCTTTTTCAATTCTTTTTTGATCCGTAACATCTCTGGCGACAATCACCACTCCCATTACATTTTCTTTATCATCTTTGTAAACTGATCCATTAAATAATACATCGGTTAATTTGCCTTCTTTGTGGCGAAGTGTAAGGGGTGAATCGGCAACAGAACCTTTGGCAAAAACTTTCTGATAGACCTCACGAGCCATTTGCGGTTCAGTAAAATAATCAAAGAAATCCGAGCCGGTGAGTTCTTCACGCATCATTCCGGTAATGTTCACTAATGCTTCATTCATGTCGGTAATCTTGCCTTCAATATTTATGGTTACCAATGGATCACGACTTGCCTCGATAAGGCTTAGAGAATATTGCGAAGCTAATTTTGCTGAGTAGTTGAGTGCTTCAAGTTCTTTGTTTTCAATTTCCCGTTTTTCTTTTTCCGTGTTTTGAAAATCTAATTCTTTATCGGCAATAACTAATTCAGCTGCCCGTTTTTTCTTCTCTTCATTTTGAAATAGAAGTTCTTTGTTGGCAATAATTAATTCGTTGGCGCGATTTCCTTTCTCTTCATTTTGGTAGGCCAATTCTGTATTAGCGACGGCTAATTCTGCTGCCCGTTTTTCCTTCTCGTCATTTTGAAAAAGAAGTTCTTTGTTGGCTATGTTTAACTCGGCTGCGCGATTTTCTTTCTCCTCATTTTGGTAGGCCAATTCTGTATTGGCAACGGCTAACTCTGCCGCCCGCTTTTCTTTTTCATCGTTTTGATAGGCCAATTCTTTGTTGGCAATGACTAATTCAGCTGCACGTTTTTCTTTTTCATCGTTTTGATAGGCCAATTCTTTGTTGGCAATGACTAATTCAGCTGCACGTTTTTCTTTAATCTTATTTTGAAAAGCCAATTCTTCAATAGCAATTACCAATTCGTTGGCCCTATTTTCCCTTTCTTTATTTTGAAAAGCCAATTCTTCATTGGCAATGATTAATTCATCTGCCCTATGTTCTCTTTCTTCATTTTGGCTGGCCAATTCTTCATTAATGACGCTTAATTCATTTGCTCTTTTTTCTTTTTCTGCGCTTTGAAAAGCTAGTTCTTCATTCGCAATACTTAACTCATTCGCCCTTTTTTCCTTTTCTTCGTTTTGAAAGGCCAATTCTTTGTTGGCGATTCTCAAATCCAATGCCCATTTTTGTTCGGCTATATCTCTGGCTACAATTACAACCCCTCTTATATTTCCTCTATCATCTTTATAAACGGAACCGTTAAATAATACATCGGTGAGTTTTCCATCTTTATGTCGGATGGTAAGTGGAGAGTCGGCAACAGAACCTTTAGCAAAAACTTCTTGGTATACTTCACGTGACATTTGCGGTTCCGTAAAATAATTAAAGAAATCAGAACCAACCAATTTTTTTCGTTCTATTCCCGTAATGTATACAAATGCCTGATTCATATCAGTAATCTTGCCCTCGGTGCTGATAGTTACTAATGGGTCAAGACTTGCTTCAATTAGACTGAGAGAATATTGGGAGGCTAATTTCAAATCAACACTATGAGTTTCTAATTTTTTAGTTTTTAGTTTCTGATTTTTTATGATAATAACCACAAGAGTAAAAATGGTAATAAGGAAAAGAAGCAATAATACAAAGAGCAAATTGGAATTATCCGTATACTTTTTATTCTCTAATTCTCTAATTTTAAGTAATTTATTCTCCTCGGTGGTAATGCTTGTGATTCCGCTCCTGATTTTATCAGTAAGAATTTTTCCTTCTTCAATGATTGCAATTTTTTCCGAATCATTCAATAGATTCTGTCTTCTTGTTTCTATGTTTGTTTTTGTAAAAACTAATCTGTCATTAACTATTCTTTTTAATGAAGTTATCCGATTTTGCTGAATTGGATTGTCTTTCACTAGCAAGTTTAATTGGCTTAAATCAGTAAATATTTTAGTTTCAGTGTCTTTAAATTGTTGCAAAAAAGCTTCATCCTCCGAAATCAAATATCCTCTAAATCCGGTTTCAATATTAAGTACTTCTACCTGAATATCGTTACTCTTGCTTATGACTTGATGCGTATGCACCATCCTTTCGTTTGAAGCTATCACTTTTTGACCATTATTATAAAAAATCACCAATATTGAAGTCAATATAATGGCTGAAAGAATATAAAAAATGGCAGTTATTTTTTCTAATTTGAATTTCATAATCTTTTTGTAAAAAGTAATTTTATGTCAATTTATTATAATTTATATTGGGATCAAATATCCTCTATTGGACTTCGTCGTTTGTCTTTTAATTGTTTAAAATGTGAAGGCGAAAGTCCTGTAACCTTCTTGAACTGGCTCGATAAATGTGCTACACTGCTATATCCCATTTTCCAAGCGATTTCGGTAATATTGTGTTCGCCATAAATAATCAATTCTTTGATACGTTCAATTTTATGGGAAATTATAAATTGCTCAATGGTCGTTCCTTGCACTTCTGAAAATAAATTAGACAAATAGGTATAATCATGATTCATTTTTTCGCTCAAATAATCCGAAAAATTTACCTTGATGATTTCATCCGAATGATGTACCATTTCAATAATTACATTTTTG
>CAIOTL010000181.1 GCA_903861155.1 uncultured Bacteroidota bacterium | reverse complement strand
GAAACACCTTGGTATTTTTTATAGTTTACCAAGTTTTTCTCTGCCAGTTTCCGGATCATATCCGTCACCGAGGACGCCGAGGTTTCCATATTTTCGGCCATGGCGTTCGTACTCACTTCGGTATCCGAAATGGTGGTCAGATGATAAATGGTTTTGAGATAATTTTCTTCTGAAAAAGTCATGAGATTGCAGATTTTAGATTGCAGATTTTAGATTGCAGATTTTAGAAATCAAACCGTAAAATCTTAATACGTGATACTTTTTTAAATTTTAACAATAAACAACGGAATCGAAATCTTGTGTCGCAACTTGTCTACGGTTGTCCCGAAAATTAAATCCTTGATGCCAGTGTGGCCGTGGGTCCCCATCACCAAAACATCGAATTTCCCGTTGTTGATGATTTCAGGGATTACTTTATTGGGTTTGCCAAATCCTAATTTGGTTGTTACCTTGAACCCTTTTTTCGAAAGTATTTCCTTGTATTCGTCCAATAATTTTGCGTCAATCAAGGTTTCGTGGTCTTCGATATTTTTGCCATAAATCATCGCGCCCACGGTTTCGACAACATGAATCAAGGTGTATTTGGCGCTGATTCCGCCCAACTCAAAAGCATTATTTATGGCAACTTCATCGGCAAAAGAAAAATCAACAGAAACCGCAATATTCTTTTTATTATATGTTCCCATTTTAGAAAACTGTAGTTTTAGATTGTGTGGCGAATGGTTATGAATATCTTGTTTTGCTTTGGTAATAAATGGCTTGATAATAATATAAATCAGCAAAATCAAGAATCCAATTGACAACGGAACGACCGTCAACCATAACACGACAGGATTTTCATAAGTTTTGAGCCAACCTGTAATTTGGTCAAAAATAAGTTTGACGTTGAGCAAAATGATGATTGAGGCAACTGACCAAGAAATGATTTGAGTCGTTTTACTAATTTGAAAACCTTTCATTTTGGTTTTATCACTCACGAAATGTATCAGCGGAATAATCGCAAAACCCAATTGCAAACTCAAGATAACTTGGCTCAAAATCAGTAGTTTTCCTGTTACGCTTTCACCGAAAATTGTGATCACAATTAACGCCGGAATGATGGCAATCAATCGGGTAATTATTCTTCGAACCCAAGGCTGAATCCGTAAATTCAAGTACCCTTCCATAACGATTTGTCCCGCCAATGTTCCCGTGATAGTAGAACTTTGACCTGCGGCAATCAGGGCAACGGCGAACAAAACCGGGGCCCATTTAGAACCCAACATTGGCTCCATAAATTTGTAGGCGTCCTGAATTTCGGCAACCTCAAACATCCCGTTTTTGTAGAATGTGGCTGCCGCCAAAATCAAAATTGCTGCGTTTATAAAAAATGCCAGATTCAAGGCAATCGTGCTGTCGATCAAATTATATTTTAGCGCTTGCTTGATTCCTGTTGCGGTTCGGTCGAATTTTCGGGTTTGCACCAAGGAAGAATGCAGATACAAATTATGTGGCATCACCGTAGCCCCAATAATCCCGATGGCGATGTAAAGTGCCGCCGAATTGGGCATTGAAGGAATTAAACCGTAGATTACTTTTCCCATTTCAGGTTGGGCAAAAATCATTTCGAAAATGAAAGAAATCCCAATTATCAAAACCAAGGCAATGATGAAAGCTTCCATTTTCCGGATCCCTTTGTTGATGAGAAACAGCAACAAAAAGGTGTCTAAAACGGTAATCATAACCGCTTGAATCAGCGGAATTCCGAATAGCAAATTGATCCCGATTGCCATTCCTAAAACTTCGGCGAGGTCGCAGGCGGCGATGGCAATTTCGGCAAGAATATAGAGAATGTAATTTATGAATTTCGAATACGTTTCACGCGAGGCTTGCGCCAAATCGCGTTGGGTGACAATTCCAAGGCGAGCACTCAAACTTTGCAAAAGCAAGGCCATCAGGTTGCTCATCAATAAAACCCAAAGCAAGGCATAACCAAACTGGCTTCCGCCGGCAATATCCGTTGCCCAATTTCCCGGATCCATATAACCAACACTGATCAGATACGCCGGACCAAAAAAGGCAAGAATTTTTCTTAAAGTCGATGTCTTATTTTGCGTGGAAACCGATTGATTGACTTCTTCTAGCGAATGATTCATAAAACATTTATTTGGAGACAAATATAATTATATTTTTGTTAATGAAATAAAAAATTTAGGGCAAACTAAAAATTTAAAATTATTTTTTAATCAGGCATTTAAGCTAATTAGAAAAATAGATAGGCCTCACATAATTTGTTAGTTGTTAAAAACTTATAAAACTATTACGTTGAAGTCGGTAAAACCAAGATAGCATTGAATAATCAAACCTTCAAGACAAAGTGATTCTTGTATAAGTCATATTGACAAACGACCAAGAATCCAATCAAAAAGTGATTTTCTAGAATCTAATTTTTTGCAAAAAAGGATATATTCCCAACGCCTATTTACCCTAAATTTGATTATGAAACTATAACAAAACTTTATCCCTCAAATAAATTTGTTGGTTTGAAACTTTGTAACTTTGCAAAACTTTAAACATTTAAATAATAATCTTTAAATTAAAAAACATGTACCCAGAAGAAATGGTAAAACCCATGCAAGCCGAATTAACGTCTGCTGGTTTTCAAGAATTACATACAGTAGAAGCAGTAGAAAACGCAATGAAAGCTGAAGGAACAACTCTTGTTGTCATCAATTCTGTTTGTGGTTGTGCCGCTAGAAACGCACGTCCTGGAGCAAAAATGAGTATAGACAATGCTAAAAAACCAGATCATTTAGTGACTGTTTTTGCAGGAGTTGATAAAGAAGCCGTTGCATCGGCAAGGGAATTTATGTTTCCTTTTCCTCCTTCTTCGCCAAGTATTGCCTTGTTCAAAGATGGTGAATTGGTCCATATGTTAGAGCGTCATCATATAGAAGGTCGTCCAGCAGAACTAATCGCCGAAAACTTAAAAGATGCTTTTAACGAATACTGTTAATAGCTTAATTTTTATGATTTTAACCTTTTCAGATTTCAAAAGCTGAAAGGGTTTTGTTTTTTGTAAACATTTCAACAAGTTTTACTTACTTTTGCGCAACTATTTTTCTCAACTTAATTGTTTATAGCATGCAACTGTACAACACCTTAAGCGCAGAAGAGCGAGCTATCATGATTGATGATGCCGGAAAACAGCGACTCACACTGTCGTTCTATGCTTATGCGCAATTACAAAATCCAATCCAATTCAGAAATGAATTATTTCTAGCTTGGAATCCTCTTGATGTTTTAGGGCGAATTTATGTTGCCAATGAAGGAATCAACGCTCAATTATCGCTTCCTGCAGACAATTTTTATGCTTTCAAAGATAAGATTGAAAAATATGGTTTTATGAAAGGAATTCGATTAAATATTGCTGTAGCGCATGACGATCATTCCTTTTTGAAATTGACCATAAAAGTCCGTGATAAAATTGTTGCCGATGGCTTAGTAGATGAAACTTTTGATGTAACCAATATTGGAATTCACCTAAAAGCTAAGGAATTCAACGAATTACTCGAAGATCCCAACACAATTGTGGTCGATATGCGCAATCATTACGAATCGGAAATCGGGCATTTTACCAGCGCCATAAAACCAGACGTAGACACTTTTAGAGAATCATTACCCATTATCGAAGAACAACTTTCGGAACATAAACAAGACAAAAACCTTTTGATGTATTGTACAGGCGGCATTCGATGCGAAAAAGCCAGTGCTTATTTCAAACACAAAGGTTTTGAAAACGTGTACCAACTCGAAGGCGGAATAATCGAATACACACGACAGGTCAAAGCCGAAGGTTTAGAAAGCAAATTTATTGGTAAAAACTTTGTTTTTGATCATCGCTTGGGCGAAAGAATCACTGACGATATTGTTTCGCAATGCCATCAATGCGGAGCACCTTGCGACGTGCATACCAATTGCGCCAACGAAGGTTGTCATTTGCTTTTTATCCAATGTGAATCTTGCAAATCCAAAATGGAAGGATGTTGTTCGGATGAATGTGTGTCGACAATTCACTTGCCTGAAGACGAACAAAAAGCCGTTCGACGTGGCATAAAGAATGGAAATAAAATTTTCAAAAAAGGAAAATCTAATGTTTTAACTTTCAAGAATAATACCGAAAGTCATGGCGTTTTCATTGCCGAAGAAGCAAAAAAAGTTGTCAAAAAAGAACCAAAAATCAATAAAACCTATATCGGAAAAGCAATTCATTTCTATGCAAAAGCAACTATTGGACAATTTTTAATTGAAGAAAACGAAATTAATATTGGCGATAAAATCTTAATCAAAGGCACTACAACTGGAAATCAGGAAATGATACTTGACGAAATATTTGTGAATGAAATTGCTTCCACAAAAGCAATTCCAGGAGACAACTTTACATTAAAACTGCCTTTTAGAATTCGATTATCCGATAAATTATATAAAATTAAAGACTGATTTATCATGACAACTACCCATAAAATAGAATTAATGGCCCCGGCCGGAAGTTTCGAATCCCTTCAGGCAGCAATTGACAATGGTGCCGATTCGGTTTATTTTGGAGTCGAGCAATTGAATATGCGCGCCAGAGCCACGGTAAATTTTACTATGGATGATTTGAAAGAAATTGCCCGCCATTGCCAAGTGAAAAAAATCAGAACCTATTTGACTTTAAATACCATCATTTACGACCACGATTTGTCGGTGGTAAAAACATTATTGTCCAAAGCCAAAGAAGCCAATATTACCGCAGTTATCGCTTCAGACCAAGCGGTCATTGCGATGGCAAGAGGAATCGGGATGGAAGTTCATATTTCGACCCAGTTGAATGTCACCAATGCAGAAACCGTGAAATTCTACAGTCTGTTTGCCGATACGATGGTTTTAAGCCGTGAATTGAGTTTGCGCCAAGTAAAAAAAATCACGGAACAAATTGGAAAAGAGCAAATCAAAGGCCCAAGCGGAAACTTGGTAGAAATCGAAATCTTCGGTCACGGGGCTTTGTGTATGGCGGTTTCAGGAAAATGCTATTTGAGTTTACATTCGGATAATTCATCGGCGAATCGTGGTGCTTGCAAACAAAATTGTCGCAAAAAATATACACTTACCGATAAGGAAACAGGTTTCGAAATTGAGGTGGACAACGAGTATTTGATGTCTCCAAAAGATTTGTGCACGATAGATTTCCTGGACCAAGTGATTAATTCAGGCATTCAAGTCTTAAAAATAGAAGGCCGGGGTAGAGCGCCGGAATATGTGGCAACGGTTATCAAAACCTACCGCGATGCGATTGACAGTTATTATGAAGGCACATTTTCTAAGGAAAAAGTCGTGGTTTGGATGGAAGCTTTGAATACGGTTTACAATCGAGGATTTTGGGCGGGTTATTATCTTGGACAGGAAATGGGCGAATGGAGTGATGTCTCGGGTTCGATGGCAACTCAGAAAAAAGTGTATGTTGGAAAAGCAACTCATTTTTTTCCAAAAGCCACTGTTGGAGAATTCAAAATTGAAGCTTACGACATAAAAACAGGAGACAAAATCCTGATAACGGGTCCAAATACTGGGGCTCAGGAAATGATTATTGAGGAAATGTATGTCAATGACGTGGTTGCAGACAAGGCAACAAAAGGTGCTAATTGCACTTTTAAACTTCCTTTCCGAATCCGAATGTCGGACAAATTATACAAAATCGTAGAAGCGTAATGGTCATTGTAACCTTACAACGCGACAAATGCATTGGTTGCAATTACTGTGTAGAAATGGCTCCTGTACAGTTTCAAATGTCAAAAAAAGATGGAAAATCAGTTTTGATTAAAAGCATAAACGCCAAAGGTTTTTTTACTTTAAAATCTCATGATCACACCATTATCGAAAAATGTGAATTGGCCGCAAAAGCTTGTCCGGTGAAGATAATTTCAGTTAAAGAAACTTAGATTTTATATTGAATTCCGCTTATAAATCAACCATCATGTCTTTAATTGCGATGTATTTTTTAATATATTTTTATGAATTTTTGCCCTTTTTAACTCTTGTAACTTAAAACTAAAAAATACTATCTTTACCAATTAATCGTTTTAAGAACTTAAATTGTGTTCATCACAATACTACATATAAAATTATGGCATGTACAAGTTGTTCAACCTCTGATGGCGGTGCGCCTAAGGGTTGTAAAAATAATGGGACTTGCGGCACCGACAGCTGCAACAAATTAACGGTTTTCGACTGGCTTTCTAATATGAGTTTACCCAATGGTGAAGCGCCTTTTGACTGTATTGAAGTACGTTTTAAAAATGGAAGAAAAGAATTTTATCGCAATACTGATAAACTAACGTTGAGCATTGGCGACATTGTTGCAACCGAAGCTTCACCTGGTCACGACATAGGAATTGTAACACTTACTGGTGAATTGGTTCGTGTACAAATGAAGAAAAAAGGAGTCAATCCTACCAGTGCCGATGTTACGAAAGTTTACCGAAAAGCATCCCAAAAAGACATCGATATTTGGTCTCTCGCGCGTGATAAAGAAGAGCCGATGAAAGTTCGAGCACGTGAATTAGCGATTGCTCAAAAACTGGAAATGAAAATTTCTGATATCGAGTTTCAAGGTGATGGTTCAAAAGCTACTTTTTATTATACTGCCAATGACAGAGTCGATTTTAGACTTTTAATTAAAGATTTTGCCAAGGAATTCACTACCAGAGTTGAGATGAAGCAAGTTGGTCTTCGTCAAGAAGCTGCTCGTTTAGGCGGAATTGGATCTTGCGGAAGAGAATTATGCTGTTCCACATGGTTAACCGATTTTAGAAGTGTAAATACATCGGCGGCTCGTTACCAACAATTATCTTTAAACCCACAAAAACTGGCCGGGCAATGTGGCAAATTAAAATGCTGTTTGAATTATGAACTCGATACTTACATGGATGCCTTAAAAGGATTTCCAAGTTTTGACACCAAATTAGTAACCGAAAAAGGAGATGCTATTTGCCAGAAACAGGATATTTTCAAAGGAATGATGTGGTTTGCATACACGAATGATTTTGCCAATTGGCACATGCTGAAAATTGAGCAAGTCAACGAAATAATTGCCGAAAATAAACTCAAAAACAAAGTAGCTTCATTGGAAGATTTTGCAATTGAAGTCGTTCAAGAACCAGAAAAACACTTTAACAATGCAATGGGTCAAGAAAGTTTAACTCGTTTTGACCAACCAAAGAAAAAGAAAAAATCAAATAAAAACCGCAAACCAGGAGGGGAAAACCTAATTGTGGCCAACAATAACCAACCCAACAACGGTAATAAGAATAATAATAAGCCAAACAATAACAAGCCTACTAATAACAAATTGAACAATAACGCAAAACCTAAGCTTGCAAACGAAAAACCAGCAGAGCCTAGAAAACCAATAATTATCACTAAAAATGAGAATAAAGAATAGTGCATTGCTGCTTTTGGTCGTGATACTCTTTTATTCTTGCGATAAAAAAAGAGTTTTTGATGAATATAAATCCTTGGGAAGTGCCTGGAATAAAGACAGCATCGTGACTTTCAATTTGCCAAAATTAGATTCGACTAAACAATATAATTTGTTTATCAATTTGAGGGACAACAGCAACTATCCATTCAACAATCTTTTTCTAATTGTGTCAATGGAAAAACCAAACGGATTTACAAAAGTCGACACTCTCGAATATCAAATGGCAAATCCCGACGGAAGCTTGATGGGCGAAGGGTTTTCGGACATAAAGGAAAGCAAGTTGTTCTACAAAGAAAAAATAAAATTAAACGGAATATCCAAGGTTCACATCAAGCAAGCCGTCAGGGAAAACGGAAAAATCCCCGGAGTTAAAGCGCTAGATGGAATTACCGATGTGGGTTTCAGAATAGAAAAAACAGATTAACCTAGAATTATGGCTGCTCAAAAAAACAATAATCCGACAAAAAAAATCGAAAAAGACATAACCTATTACAAAAAGAAATTCTGGAAAATTTTCTTTTATACGCTAGGAGGCATCTTGGTATTTTTCTTGTTTGCCTCATGGGGACTTTTTGGTTCAATGCCTTCTTTCGAAGATTTGGAAAATCCAGATTCAAATTTAGCTACAGAAATTATTGCCTCAGACGGAGCAATTTTAGGTAAGTACTTTGAGCAAAACCGATCCCAATTAAAATATTCCGACTTGCCTAAAAATTTCGTTCAAGCCCTTGTGGCTACTGAAGACGAACGTTTTTATGACCACTCCGGAATTGACGGAAGAGGAACTTTGAGAGCAATCGCCAGTTTGGGAACGAGCGGTGGCGCCAGCACCTTGACACAGCAATTGGCCAAACAATTATTTCACGGGGAAGGCTCTAAGTTTTTGCCTTTTAGAATTGTACAAAAAATCAAAGAGTGGATTATTGCCATACGATTGGAAAGACAATATACCAAAAGTGAAATTATCGCCATGTATTGTAATGTCTATGATTTTGGCAACTATTCTGTCGGGGTTAGTTCAGCTGCAAAAACCTACTTTTCAAAGGAACCCAAAGATTTAACCATCGATGAATCGGCAATGTTGGTGGGTATGTTTAAAAATTCCGGCTTGTACAATCCTATCCGAAATAATAAAGGCGTAACCAATCGTAGAAATGTGGTACTTGCACAAATGGCAAAAAACCGTATCATTTCGCAGTCTGAAAAAGAAAAATTACAAAGTGAACCGATTGTTTTGCATTTTCAATTAGAAAGCCACCGCGAAGGAACTGCAACTTATTTCAGGGAATATTTGCGAGATTATATGAAAAAATGGGTAAATGAAAATAAAAAACCAGATGGTTCAAATTATAACATCTATAAAGATGGTTTAAAAATATATACTACGATCGATTCTAGAATGCAGTTGCATGCTGAAGAAGCCGTTTCTAAACATATGGCAAATCTTCAACAAGAATTTTTCATCCAATCAAAAACCAATAAAAATGCGCCTTTTGTAAATATTTCTACCGTTGAAACCCAACGAATTCTATACCAAGCAATGAAATCATCTAGCAGATGGGCTATTTTAAAAGAGCAAGAAAAAAGCGACGAGGAAATCATAAAAAGCTTTAGCGTGAAAACAAAAATGACCGTCTTTACCTGGAAAGGGGATAGAGACACCATCATGACTCCTTTGGATTCCATTAGGTATTACAAACATTTCCTGCAATCAGGATTAATGGCAATGGATCCTCAAACGGGTAGCATCAAAGCTTGGGTTGGCGGCATCAACTACAAATATTTTCAGTACGACCATGTGGGACAAGGCGCCAGACAAGTGGGATCGACTTTCAAACCATTTGTTTATGCTACCGCCATCGAACAATTAGGAATGTCTCCCTGTGACACCATCATCGACGGTCCTTTTATCATTCGTAAAGGGCGTCATAATGTAACCGAAGATTGGGAACCCAGAAATTCTGATAATAAATATCGCGGAATGGTAACTTTGAAACAAGGTTTGGCCAATTCCATTAATATCATTTCGGCAAAATTAATTGATAAAGTTGGTCCTGAAGCCGTGGTCGAATTAGCACACAAATTGGGAATAAAATCCGATATTCCGGCGCAACCTTCCATAGCACTTGGTGCAGTTGATGTTACCGTCGAAGATATGGTGGCCGCTTATAGCACTTTTGCCAACCAAGGCGTTTACATCAAACCCCAATTCATCACTCGAATAGAAGACAAAAGTGGCGTGATAATCTACGAACCCATTCCCGAATCGCACGATGTTTTGAATAAAGACGTCGCATTTGCAGTCATCAAATTACTCGAAGGCGTTACCGAAGGCGGATCAGGAGCAAGATTGCGAACATCAGGCGGCGGAAGCGGCGACAATCGTTGGACCGGTTATCCCTATCTATTTACCAACCCAATCGCTGGCAAAACCGGGACCACGCAAAACCAGTCTGATGGTTGGTTTATGGGAATGGTTCCAAACCTTGTAACAGGAGTTTGGGTAGGTTGCGAAGACCGTTCGGCCCGTTTCAAAAGTATGGCTTATGGCCAAGGTGCCACGGCTGCATTGCCTGTTTGGGCCTATTTTATGAAACTTTGCTATTCCGATCCAAGCCTTAAAGTTTCCAAATCGGATTTCGATAGACCGCCAAATCTTTCGATAAAAGTAGACTGTTATTCCGCTCCAAAGGTGAAAGACAGCACCGATGTTGAACAAAATACCGATGAATTCGGATTGTAATTTTTTTTGGAGCTATTTCCAGCTGTTCGCTAAATCCACGCTAAAAAGCTTGGGATATCGCTGCCATCTGGGCTAAAAACACGATATGATCAACAAAAAAGTAGACACCGTTCAAGAAGCGCTCCAAGGAATCGAAAATGGAATGACCCTCATGCTCGGCGGTTTCGGCCTGTGTGGTATTCCCGAAAACTCCATTGCCGAACTGGTAAAAAAAGAAACCACCTATCTCACTTGTATTTCTAACAATGCAGGTGTTGATGATTTTGGTCTTGGATTATTGTTGCAAAAAAAGCAAATCAAAAAAATGGTTTCTTCCTATGTGGGAGAAAATGCCGAATTCGAACGCCAAATGCTTTCCGGCGAACTCGAAGTAGAACTCATTCCACAAGGAACTCTGGCAGAACGTTGCAGAGCAGCCCAAGCTGGAATTCCAGCTTTTTTCACGCCAGCAGGTTTCGGAACCGAAGTCGCTATTGGAAAAGAAACCCGAGAATTCAACGGAAAAATGCACGTAATGGAATTGGCTTTCAAAGCTGATTTTGCCATTGTAAAAGCTTGGAAAGGTGACACCGCCGGAAACCTCATCTTCAAAGGAACCGCCCGAAATTTCAATCCATGTATGGCTGGCGCGGCAAAAATCACCATCGCCGAAGTCGAAGAATTAGTTGAAGCCGGAACACTCGACCCCAACCAAATTCATATTCCTGGAATATTCGTGCAACGCATCTTTCAAGGCGAGAAATACGAAAAAAGGATTGAGCAGAGAACTGTTAGAGTAAAAAAATAGTTATCAAAATATTTAAACCTAATATAAAACAAAATGAAAAAAATTATATTTCTATTATTAACTCTAGTTACTATTCCGCTATATTCTCAAAAAATCACATCTGAGAATTATTATGATTTTTATGTCAAATATATACCTAACTGTAAATTAACGACAGCTTGGGTTAATAAAAATGAAGTTGCACAAATCTTAGAAGAGGAAATGGAAAAAGCTGGATTTGAATGGATTTCAACATTCAAAATTATAAAGATTAGTGATGAAGAATATGTAACAGCAATTTGCTTTTCTGAAAAATCTAAAGTTGGTTTTTTATATGAAGGAATTCACGGCTTGCCTAATCCTAATAGAAAAGGTTTAAAAAGTATGTATAAAGATAATACGGGAAATGATTACGCAGAGAAAGTTATACCATTAGTTGGAGATTCTAAATTTATTAAAATCAAAGAAGTGCCAACTAACTTCTTTATTTTAAAACAAGATCCGTATTGGTATCAATTTACAGATAAACCGCAAAATGACAAGGTTTTAGTCGACAAACAAGCTATATTAGAAATATTACGGACAGATGTTAGAAAAGTAATTGCAACATTTAAAAAATAAATAATACATTCGAAAGAAATCGATATTTTTATTTCCAAAATCTTAAAAGACCTTATATTCCTTATATGGTTCAAAGAAAACTTAATGGTTCAAAATTATGGCTTTAGACAAAATCGGAATCGCAAAACGCATCGCCCAAGAAGTCAAAGATAAATACTTTGTAAACCTTGGTATTGGGATTCCCACTTTGGTGGCAAACTACATCCCAAAAGGAATCGATGTGGAGTTTCAAAGTGAAAATGGCGTTCTGGGAATGGGACCTTTCCCTTTCGAAGGTGAAGAAGATGCAGACTTAATCAACGCCGGAAAACAAACTATTACCACTTTAAAAGGCGCATCCTTCTTTGATTCGGCAATGAGTTTCGGAATGATTCGTGGGCAACACGTCGATTTGACAATTCTTGGTGCGATGGAAGTTGCAGAAAATGGCGATATTGCCAACTGGAAAATTCCCGGAAAAATGGTCAAAGGAATGGGTGGCGCAATGGATTTAGTTGCTTCGGCAGAGAATATAATTGTGGCCATGATGCACGTCAACAAAGCCGGAGAATCAAAAATTCTAAAAAAATGCACTTTGCCCTTAACAGGCGTAGGTTGTGTGAAAAAAGTAGTCACGGAATTAGCCGTTCTCGAAGTAACTTCAAAAGGATTCAAGCTCTTGGAACGTGCGCCTGGTGTTTCCATAGCACACATCATCGCTTCCACCGAAGCCACTTTGATTATTGAAGGAGAAATTCCTGAAATGGTGATTGATTAATTTTTCATATCAAAACAAATGACAATAGATTTTAGAAATAATCGGATTTATCACTTTGATGAAAATAGAAAATTAAAAGAGCATAAACCTTTTTCTTCATCATTTAGTCATATGGAAATTCTTCCAAATGGAAAACTATTAATAATCGAAGATTATTTTAAATATGAAAATGGTGATATTTCAAATCTTTATTGTTTAAACCAAGACTTTAAAGTGGAATGGGTATTACCTTATGTGGGTAAAAACGAAAATGGTCTAGATAATTATGTTGGATTTACAACTAACGGAAATAGAGTCTTTGCTGATACTTATAGTGGCTTTAGAATTGAAATTGAAACTACATTTGGAACAATTATTAATGTAATATTCACAAAATAGTTTGAATTTATTTTACAATAAAACCACAAAATTCATAAATATCCTTTGTGAACTTTGTGGTTTTTCTTTGTGCCTTTGCGGTTAAACCTAAAAAAACCAGGTCGCGACAAAAATAGCCGTAATTACACAAATTAAATCTACCAAAAGCATTGTCCCAAGTGCGTAGCGTGTGTTTTTTATATTAACGGAACCAAAGTAAACCGCGATTACATAAAAAGTACTTTCGGCACTGCATTGAAAAATACTACTCAATCTTCCCGTTAAGGAATCGGCACCAAAAGTATTCATTGAATCAATCAAAAACCCTCGTGATCCAGCAGAACTAAAAGGTCTTAGCAATGCTACTGGTAAAGCATCGGTGATTTCTTTACTTACTCCCATATTAGAAAAAGCAAAAGCAATCCAGTTACTAATAATTTCAAATAAACCACTGTTCCTGAATAAAGAAATAGCCACTAACATTCCCAAAACATACGGGAAAATTGTAACGCCGGTTTTAACCCCATTATTGGCTCCTGCCACAAAGGCTTCATAAACCGTAGTATTCGCTGCTGCAAATTTCTTCTCCTTAATAAAGGAAAAGATCAAAGTAAAAACAATAATTCCTACCAATATTAACGCTGAAAGATTAGAGGTGAAATAGTTTTTACCAATTAAATCCAAATGGTTTACATACATCAACAAACCAACAATTGCAGCAATTAAAACCATTAACGTTATTACTAAAGAGGCACTTTTGAAATTAATTTTTTGTTTAATTCCAACGATAAGAAAAGCTGCGATTGTACCGATAAAAGAGGTGATAATACAAGGCAACATAACATCGGCAGGGTTAGTGGCATTGGCTGCAGCACGATAGCCAATGATTGAAGTTGCTATTAAAGTAAGTCCCGAGGCATGCAAACACAGAAACATAATTTGGGCATCACTCGCTCGATCTTTGTCGGGATTCAGTTCCTGCAAACTCTCCATCGCTTTTAATCCAAATGGTGTTGCGGCAGAATCCAATCCCAAGAAATTGGCAGCAAAGTTTAAAGTCATATAGGAAATCGACGGGTGATTTTTGGGAATGCTTGGAAACACTTTTACGAATACTGGACTCAATCCTTTTGCTAGTTTTTCAGATGCTCCAGAAATGATTAAAAGTTCCATCAAGCCACAGAAAAAAGCCAAATAAGCCATAAGCGGCAACATCAAATCCAGTAATGTGCTTTTGCAAGTGGGCAATAAACCATCCGATTTTTGAACGCCGCTATAGATTTTGACCGTTTTTGCAGAATAAACATAAGTTGTATCAGGATTTGAAACAATGTTATTGACGGCCATTGTTTTATTAGGTGCATTTGCGATGCTGTCTTTTATAAAAGCAGGCAATTGGTGTATGTATTTTTCGGATATTAAAATAGGATCGTCTTTCTTACCATTCAATACAAAATCTATTGTGTAACTGTTTCCTGTAAATAAACTCACCACAATGAAAGCAATCGACGATATGAAGATGGCCAGCCAAAATCTACTTAATACCATAACCTGTTTTTTTGTAAATGTAATTATTTAAGCCTAAAGTTAAAAAAGTAAATTAAACGTGAATTATCTCTTCCTCGATCAATAAATCTTCTCGTCGCAAACGCAGGAAAATCTGTGCCACGGCAATCGTGTCTTTTTCGCAATAGGTTACAATTCTATCAATATCTTTTTCGACATAGAAAACGTGACCCACTTGACTGCCGTCAATGTCGCCTTTTGAAGATGGAATCCCAAGTACTTTACACATTAATTTCAAAGAAGTAAAATGCTTGTAATCTCCAAATTTCCATAATTCCAAAGTGTCCAAATGCGGAATTTCCCAAGGTTTTTTGCCAAATAAATTGAGCTTGTTCGGAATGGCGATTTGGTTGATAATCATTCGGCGCGCGATAAACGGAATATCGAATTCCTTGGCATTGTGTCCGCATAAAACGTGTTGCGGTTGATTGAAATGATTGTTCAAAAGATTGATGAAATCGCGCAAAATTTTCTTTTCGTCTCCAAAAAACGAAGTTACCCTAAAATTCCGAATATCTCCTTTTATGGTAAAATAGCCGACAGAAATACAGACGATTTTCCCGAACTCGGCCCAAATCCCTGCTCGGTCATAAAATTCTTCCGCCGTGTATTCGTCTTTGCGCTGGTATTGGGTTTTGTGTTCCCAAAGATCTTTCATTTCGGCATCCAAGGTATTGAAATCGGCTACTTCAGGAACGGTCTCAATGTCGAGAAACAAGATGTTGTTGAGGTTGATTTTTTCTATCATTGTAATCAATTTGAAAGTATGAAAAAGGGTTAATTTGGAAATAACGAAAGACTAAAAAACATCTTTAATTAAAACTTTCCGAATTAAAGATACTGAATTAAAACAAACTTTGCTGTGTCGTGGGGTTTTCGTGTTCGAGCAGCCATTTCTTGCGCCATAATCCACCTGCATAACCTGTGAGCGAACCATCGGTTCCAATGACTCTATGGCACGGAACCACAATCCAAAGCGGGTTTTTTCCATTAGCAGAAGCCACGGCGCGAATCGCTTTGACATCTCCTAATTTCTTGGACAATTCCAAATAAGACATCGTTTTTCCAAAAGGAATTTCGAGTAATCCTTTCCAAACCTTTTGCTGAAATTCAGTTCCGGAAGGATTTAACTTGAAGGTGAAACCGTTTCTTTTCCCTTTGAAATAGTCGTTGAGTTGCAAAACGGATTCTTGTAAAATGGATGGAATTGTCGCGGAGATTTCGCCTTTATCAGAAACGGAAATCACGGAAATTCCGTTTTCATCGCCCGTAATTTTGACAATTCCTAAAGGCGTTTTGATGTAAGTGGTTTCCATTTCATAAAAGTAGAGAAAAATTGCCGCAAAGTCACAAAGTCTCCAAATTTATTGAAACTGAAGTTTATCGGACTCCCATTTTTTAGCCCCGATTACTTCACTTAGCTTCTATTTTAATTGGAGTTCAGTGAACTTCGCTTGAAAGTAAAATCCCACGTTTTTATAGCGTGGATTGGAATGATTGCGAGATTAGCTCCTGAAATTATTTATTCAAAAATCTTGCGGCTTCCTTGGCAAAATAGGTCGAAATCAAACTGGCTCCTGCTCTTTTGATACACATTAATTGTTCCATCATAATCTTGTCGTGGTCGAGCCAACCTCTTTCGGCAGCGGCTTTTATCATAGCATATTCACCAGAAACATGAAAAACAGTTACGGGAACATTTACTGCATTTTTGACTTCGCGAACAATGTCAAGATACGCAATTCCAGGTTTTACCATCACCATATCAGCGCCTTCTTCGACATCCATTAAGGCTTCTTTGATGGCTTCGATGCGGTTGGCATAATCCATTTGGTACGTTTTTTTGTCTTTTGGAACGGCAATTTCTGCCTCTTTTGGTGCACTGCCCAAAGCATCACGAAATGGACCGTAAAATGCCGAAGCATATTTAGCCGAATAACTCATAATCCCCACGTTTTGGTAACCTGCAGCATCTAATCCTTGGCGCAAACGCAAAACACGACCGTCCATCATATCACTTGGCGCCACAAAATCGGCTCCAGCTTGTGCATGAGAAACTGCCATTTTTACCAAAGCTTCATTGGTTGAATCATTTTCTACATCCCCATTTGCAATGATTCCGTCATGACCATAAATAGAATAGGGATCTAAAGCTACATCGGGCATAACGATCATTTCTGGGCAAGCTGCTTTGATGGCTTTGATGGCTCGCTGCATTAATCCTTCAGGATTCCAAGCTTCTTTTCCAGTGTTGTCTTTTAGGGATTCATCTACTTTTACGTAAATGTTTACGGCACGAATTCCTAAAGCGAAAATTTCTTTGACTTCTTCGACGGTTAAATCAATCGAACGACGGTAAATTCCAACCATAGATGGAATTTCAATTTTTACGTTTTCTCCTTCTGCAATAAACATAGGAAACATAAAATCACTCGGACTTAATGTTGTTTCTCTAACTAGGGAACGAATGCTTTCGTTCAAGCGTAATCTTCTGCCTCTTTGTAATGGGAACATATAATTTTATTTTATTTTCACACTTATTTTTTTGGTTTCAATGGTCGATTTTGGTTCCCAAGAACGACAATATTCGAATATTAATGTCTCGAAACCGGTTTCTTTTCCTTTGAATTTCCATATTTCATTACCTCCAACTCCAACAATTCCCGGTGCAGCTTTATCCTGTATATATGTTGAACTTACTGAATCGACAGTTTTTGAAGCATTATCTTTTATCCATTTCCAAGAATATCCTGTAGTTGGATTCGATTTTAATGTAACGTCAAATGTTTCGTTTTTACTTACTACATAATCCGTTTTTAGCTCTTTTTGGGTGATACAAGAAAAAAGACTAATGGACAAAATGCCCAATACTGATTTTTTCATAATCTGTTGTTTTTCAGTGATTAAATCCAATTTTTGGGATTCTCTAATACTTCAACTAATTTTTCTTCTTCACTTCCTTTTTCCGCATGATGATCATAAACCCACTGAACATGTGGCGGCAAACTCATCAAAATACTTTCTATTCTGCCGTTGGTTTTCAAGCCAAACAACGTGCCTTTGTCGTGTACCAAATTGAATTCGACATAACGACCGCGACGAATTTCCTGCCATGTTTTTTGTTCATCCGAATATAATACATTTTTTCTTTTTTCGACAATTGGAACATAGGCTTTTAGAAAACTGTTGCCCACTTCGGTTACAAAGTTGAACCAATTTTCCATTGACATTTGCTCATTTGCTTTGCAATAATCGAAAAATAATCCGCCAATTCCTCGCCCTTCATTGCGATGTGCATTCCAAAAATAAGCATCACATTGCTTTTTATATTTTGGATAAAACTCCGGATTGTGTTTGTCGCAAGCAGTTTTGCAGGTTTGATGAAAGTGTGTTGCATCTTCCTCAAACAAATAATAAGGGGTTAAATCTTGTCCGCCTCCAAACCATTGCTGAATCACGTTTCCGTTGTCATCATACATTTCGAAATAGCGCCAATTAGCGTGAACCGTTGGCACCATTGGATTTTTTGGATGCAAAACCAAACTCAATCCGCAAGCAAAAAAATCAGCTTCACCTACGTTGAACAATTTTTGCATACTGTCCGGTAATTTTCCGTGCACTGCTGAAATATTAACTCCGCCTTTTTCGAAAATGGCTCCGTTTTCTATTACGCGTGTTCTTCCTCCTCCGCCTTCTGGTCGTTCCCAAATATCCTCACGGAATTTAGTCGAGCCATCAGCATCTTCCAATCCTTTGCAGATTTGGTCTTGAAGGTTTTGTATGTATTGGTAGAATTTATCTTTCATTATCTAAAGAAAAGCATCATAATTAAAAAAATAATTGGAATAAAAACAAAACCTAAATCCGAATATATTTTATGTTTAATATATAGATTAGCTATTATTATATAAATTATTGAAATTAAAAAAACAATAATAGAAATCATTATAGCTCCAAAAATAAGCATACTAGCGCCATCTGGCTTATAGTTTTGAAATTCTGGCACTCGATAAAAAAATATATAACCCAACAAAACTAGCCAAATCGCATTAAAAATAATTGGAATAGAATTTATCTTGTTGACAATTTGTATTTTCATTTGTAATTTATATTTGCTTTCGAAGCAGCTAACTTATTAAATATTTCAAACGAAAAAGTCTTACTTTCCAATTGAATATAATTATAAATTGCAATGGCTTTTTGTGTAAAATCAAATTGACTTTCTTTCGAAAGTGCTATCAAAAAATCAGCAAATATTTCGAAATGATTCCAATCAAAATGAAGGTGTTCCAAATGGAAAATCAATTGCTTTTCATCGAAATCTCGAAGACTTTCGAAATTCATTCCCAAATCTTTCAATTCGTTCTCGAGAAGCAAAATGTCTTCCAAATTCCAAAATTTAGGCACAAAAGTCAATGAATGCAATACCTTTAGAATATTGTCTATTCGGGTAGTTTCCTGATCTCTTAAGCCTTTGTTTAACATTTTCTAAAATCTCTATTTCTGCTTGTACTCCTTAACCGCATCAATAAATGCTTTGGCGTGATCTACAGGAATATTGGGTAAAATTCCGTGACCTAAATTGGCTATATATTTGTCTTTTCCGAATTCGTCAATCATTTCGTGTACCATTTTCTTGATAACAGGAATTGGCGAAAGCAATCTCGACGGATCAAAATTTCCTTGCAAAGTGATGTTTCCACCTGACAAATAACGGGCATTTCTTGGTGTACAAGTCCAATCTACTCCAAGTGCAGAAGCTCTACTTTTTCCCATTTCGCCAAGCGCAAACCAACATCCTTTTCCAAAAACAATTACTTGAGTTTCATCTGCCAAAGCTTCTACGATTTGGTTAATGTATTTCCAAGAGAATTCCTGATAATCCACCGGTGAAAGCATTCCGCCCCAAGAATCAAAAATCTGAATAGCATCACAACCTGCTTTTACTTTTTCTTTTAAATATAAAATAGTGGTATCTGTAATTTTTTGCAATAATGTGTGTGCTGCCACTGGGTTTGAAAAACAAAATCCTTTGGCAGTATCAAAACTTTTTGAACCTTTTCCTTCCACTGCATAACAGAAAATCGTCCAAGGCGAACCGGCAAAACCAATTAATGGCACCTCATCGTTCAACATTTCTTTAGTCAATTTCACGGCATCCATCACGTAACCCAACGTTTCTTGAATATTAGGAACATAAACCTGGTTTACTTGTTCCATTGTGCGAATTGGATTTGGTATAATTGGTCCCAAATTGTCTTTCAATTCAACGTGAATTCCCATTGCTCTTGGTACAACCAAAATGTCCGAAAACAAAATTGCCACATCTGGTCCAATGCTACGAATAGGCATTACGGTGATTTCGGCAGCTAATTCTGGAGTTTCGCAACGGGTAAAAAAATCATATTTATCACGCATTGCACGGAATTCAGGTAAAAATCTTCCGGCTTGACGCATCATCCAAACTGGTGGACGTTCTACTGTTTCTCCTCTTAATGCTTTTAAAAATAGGTCATTCTTTATCATAATTTCTAGCTAGAAAGGCGCTAATTCGCCAAGTTTATTTAAATTCTTCGATTACATCTTCAATCACATCTTCAACCGAAGGCTGATCTGCGATTACAATATTTTTAGTTGTTTTTTCTAAAGCTTCGGCGGTTGTGTTGCCAATGCAAAAGCAAATTTCGGTTTTTATTTTGTTATCCTGCAAATAACTTTCGACAGCTGACGGACTAAAAAATAGGATTCCATCGACTGGGGTTTTTATTTTTTGTGGTGCCAAAGTGGTTTCATACACCTGAATTTCATTGTATTTGACTTTGGCTGCTGCCAAAGCTTTTGGCAAGGTTTCTTTACGCAAATTTCCGCTAAAAAAAGTAAAACTTTCATTAGCATAAATCAAAGTGATAATTTCTGCTAGATCTGACGCATAACCGGTATAAGCAACAACATTAAATCTGCTTTCGGATAATACTATTTTGGTTTTTAAACCAACACAAAATACATTTTTTGTTTTTAATTCTTCTGCTTTTGGATGCTGTAATATGCTTTGAACTGCATTTTGACTGGTGAAAATCAGATTATCGTTGATCTTAAAACCACCCCGTCCTTCGGACACCCCTCCAAAGGAGGGGAAGTCAAAATCAGTGTTTTCGGTTTTGATAAAATCCGCTTCTGTTACTGAAAAACCGGCATTCAATAAGGCTTGCTTTTGATTGCTCAAAAGTATTTTTGTAGATAGAATACTGATGGGATTTTGCATTATTTTTTTAAGATTTCTTTAATGCTTTTCATCAAAGCTGCTCCGCCTTTTTCTAAAATTTCGTTAGCACAATCTTTTCCAAAATCAGTGCAATTCTCGAATGAAATTGTTCTTTCGATTTCCAGTTTTTCTTTTCCGTCGATGGAGAATAAATTCCCAACAAAATGAATTTCGTTGTTGTTTATTTTTGCCAAAGCGCCAATTGGAGCCGTACAACCGCCTTCAAGTGTTTTTAGAAATTGTCTTTCTATTTGGGTGCAAATTTCAGTTTCCTTGTCATTTAATTTGGCGACAGCCTCTTTGCAAAATTCATCATTTTGCATCGCAACGATGACCATTGCACCTTGTGCAGGAGCTGGAATCATCCAATCTAAATCGATAAAATCGGTAGGTTTTAAGTTGATGCGTTCGAGACCGGCAGCGGCAAAAACAGCTCCACTCCAATCGCTTTCATTTAATTTTTGCATTCGAGTATTCACGTTTCCACGTAAATCGACCACGTTATGTTTGGGATATTTGTGCAACCATTGCGCTTGACGACGCAAACTTCCGGTGGCAATTGTTCCGTTTCCTTCAAGAAAATCGAGCGCTCCTTTATGAACTAGAATATCCAACGTATTGGCTCTTTCGAGAACCGCAGCTTGAATAATCCCAATAGGCAAAGCCGTTGGCACGTCTTTCATCGAATGTACAGCAATGTCAACTTGCCCGTTTATCATGGCGATATCGAGTGTTTTTGTAAAAATTCCTGTGATTCCGAGTTCGTAAAGTGGTTTGTCGAGTAGGATGTCGCCTTGGGATTTTACGGCAATAATTTCGGTTTTATAGCCTAAATCGTTTAATTTTTTTTGAACTGTGTGGGCTTGCCAAAGGGCTAATTCGCTGTCACGAGTTCCTATTCTAATCACTTTTTGAACCATTCTTTGTTTGTTTTTGAACCATTAAGAAATTAAGGGTCATTAAGTATTTGTTACTGTTTACGACAAGGTAATTTTGTATTTTTCTTCGGCTTTTGAAGTTTCCTTTACTGGAGTTGAAAAACCAATTTGAAATATTTTTTCAATAAAATCAATGCTTTCATCAACCGACGTGTTTTCGTCTTTTAGGTGATTGGCAAAATGATTGGTGATTTTTTGAATAATTCTTGAGCTAATTAATTCGGCTTGCTCTTCGTCGAAATCAGCTAATTTTTTT
>CAIOTL010000180.1 GCA_903861155.1 uncultured Bacteroidota bacterium | reverse complement strand
ATGATGAAGTTTTTAAAGAATTTATGGCTGTAAAAAGGTCTTATATTGGTGGTTAAAAACTTTAGTTTTTACTAAACAGGATACTATAATTCTATGAACCCCGTAAAACAAAGAAAAGACATATTCTGTATCGGGAAGTAATTCTACAAAAGATAAATTCTTCTATAAAAAAAGGACTTAGCTAAACCGCTAAGCCCTTTTAAACATTACAACTTACTGATGTAATTGCCAAACAAATCCTTGAACTGATAACCTTCGGTCAATCTTTCTTTACTCAATTTATTGTATTCAACCAATCCCCAAAGGATGAATTCTTTCATAAAATAGCAGTCTTCTTTTTCCAATTGCGGTTGGTATTTCTTAATCAAGACTTCTAATGGAGCAATGTTGTCCAAAATGGTTTTGTATTCCTTATCCGAAGAATCGTCTAATAATTCAAAACCGCTTTCGGCAAAAAACCATTCTAAGATATCAGAATAAGGGGTTTTCTCTCCCTGTTTTTCGAGTTTTTCGATTTTAGGAAAATAGGCCGGGAAAAAAGTATGAATCGCATCGCCAATTAAATGCTGCGCGACAATGGCTGCTCCCTCCTGCTCTCCTTCATAAACCAATTCTACTTTTCCGGTAATGGAAGGGATAATTCCCATAAAGTCGGACAATCGTAAGCTGGTTTGATCCACTCCAGATTTTAAGGCACGACGCTCAGCAGTACTTAACAAATTTTCAAGAGCAGTAATGCTCAATCGGGCACTGACTCCACTTTTATTGTCAATGTATTCGCTTTCACGGGCTTCAAAACTGATTTGCTCCAATAAATCTCTAGCCAAAGAAGGAACGTAAACCAAATCACTCTGAATGGCGTCGAGTTTAGCTTCCTGCTCAGTGATAGTTCGAGCTATTTTGATGGTTTCTGGGTAATGCGTCAGGATTTGGGAACCTATTCTGTCTTTTAAAGGAGTAACAATACTGCCTCTATTCGTGTAATCTTCCGGATTTGCTGTGAAAACAAATTGCATATCGAGAGGCATTCGCAACTTGAAACCACGAATTTGAATGTCGCCTTCCTGCAAAATATTGAATAAGGCTACTTGGATTCTGGCCTGTAAATCGGGTAATTCGTTAATGACAAAAATACTGCGATTCGCTCTTGGAATCATACCAAAATGAATAACGCGGTCATCGGCATACGACAATTTCAAATTAGCGGCTTTTATCGGATCAACATCACCTATTAAATCGGCAACGGTAACATCTGGCGTAGCGAGTTTTTCAAAAAACCTGTCGCTTCGGTGCAACCAGGAAATGGGAGTTTCATCGCCTTTGGCTGCAATTAAATCCTTGGCAAAACGAGAAATGGGATTCAACGGATCGTCATTAATTTCGGAACCGGTCACAAACGGAATGTATTCGTCCAATAATTCGATCATTTTACGCGCCAATCTAGTTTTGGCCTGACCACGAAGCCCCAACAAATTGATGTTGTGACGTGATAAAATAGCCCGTTCCAATTCAGGAATTACAGTATTTTCAAAGCCATGAACGCCTTCGAATGTTGGTTGTCCCGACTTGATTTTCTCCCGCAAATTATGACGCAATTCGTCTTTGATACCTTTGCTTTGGTATCCTGATTTTTTTAATTCGCCTAGGGTGTTTCTATTTTCTATTTTCATATTTTTTTTAATTCTATTTTTTTTAACATTTAAACGATTAATTTTCAATACCTTATGAGATTGCTGATGTTTTTGTTGTCAACTGACCATTGACTTTTTTATATTAAAGCTTTATAAAACACACCCCTAACCCCTCTCAAGAGGGGAATTAGAAGTGCTACCATTTACAATACCTATTTTCATATTTTTATCGTTCTAAATCGTTGCTAATTCACATTGTAATTTCTCTATTTTAACCCGTTGGGTGTAATTAGTTTTTGGTGATAATTTTTCGTCAATTCGAGTGATTTTCGATAGAAAATCGTATCGAGAATAGAAAAATTATTGTTAGAAATGGTTCTCGATACACGTCACTTCGAGTGCGAAGCGTATCGAGAAGGTTTATTCCGTTTTACTGGATAAAAAACCGAACTAACGTTTTTAATAATTCTAACTAACGTTTTTGTTTATACTTAAAAATCAAGTAGTTGAAAAATCTAAATCTTCTGGTTTTAGATTGAATTTAGAAACTTGTTTCCTTATTCGTTTTACAATCCCTAGTTTTCTTTTCTCATCCAAATATAAATAATTTTCTGGGTTATAGTATGGGATATTTTTTACCACCATATTCCAAATTATAATGCCTAATTTTCTTGCAGTAGCACTTATTGCTGACACTCTGCCTTTTCTAAAATTTATTCTATGAAAAAAATCTCTCAAAGGAGTTGATTCTTTCAAATTTCCTATTGCATTTGCAGCATTTCTTAAAGCTATTTTTAAACGATTGCTTCCTTTTGGAACTTTGCTGCTTAAAACTTTTCCTCCGCTTATTTTATTGTTTGGCGTGAGTCGAAGCCAACTGGCAAAATGCTTTGCGGTTGGGAATTTTTTGATCCCTTCCAAACCAACTTCGCTGATAACTGCCAGTAGTGTTGCGTGACTAAATCCTTCTATTTTGAGCAAATCTACACCTTCAAAATATTGATATCCTATTAGATTTAAATCTATGTTTTTAGGAGTATTTTTATTGATTCTTTTATGTGTTTTTTCATCAATATAGTGTTGCTTTTTATTGTCGTCATTATTAATGGTTTCATCAAGCATTGTTTTGATTTCTTGGTCGCACTTTTTGATTTTTTCTTGCAACTGATTGTATGTTTCAAATTCTTATTTTAAAGCAAAAAGATAATCTCTCCTTCCATTAGTTTGAAGAGCTTTTGCAATTTCCTGTTCAGATTTTTTGCAATTACCATTTCTAAGAATTGCTAATTTTTCAGGATTGGTTTCACCATCACAAATAGCTTGTATAATTTTCAAACCTGTGACTCCGCAAATGTCTTTTACAACAATATCCAATCGAAGATTAAGCAGGCGTAAATATTTTTGCATTTTTCTGGAAGTGTCGGCAGCAGTACCAACTAAATTACTTCTGTGACGAGAATAGGTACGAAGTTGTTCTGTTTGTAAATCGGGCAAAAAGCTTCCAGAGAGCAATCCAATACTATGTAGTTTTTAAATCCATTGACAGTCCTGTACATCAGTTTTTCTACCTTTTATATTTTTGGTGAATTTTCCATTACACAGGATTACTTGAAACCCAGCTGACAACAAAACAGCATATAAAGACTGCCAATAGGTTCCTGTTGATTCCATTGCAACGGTCTTAATTTGACTTTCCTTAAGCCAATCTGATATTGCTCTTAAATCCTCATTATAAACCCCAAACTCTCGTACATCTTTCTCTCCTTGTCCAATGGCTACAAAATGAGACCGACTGCCAATATCAATTCCAGCAGCATATGGGTTGATAATTTCCATTGTAATATGTTTTTCATTTTCCATACTTTTTAATTTTTTAGATTAATAAATATGCTCTAAGAGGAAATTCTTTCGGATAAACAAAATATTCTAAACGGGGTCAAATAAATGCCGCCACTGGGGTCATCACACATTTCCCAACCAGAATTACACTCGTGCTATTACGCAACAGTTTAATAATCGGCCTTGCAAAGAGCGAATCTAATTTATGCATTTTTTATGTGCTGTAATCGTTAGCTTAAGGAGTCAATTTGTTGCGAATATATGGAATTACACCCAACGAGTTTTATTTTATTCTTTTTTTACGATTCGATTCATAATCTTCGAAAATCATTTCGCCCAACCCTTTTAATCCAGTATAAAATGCTTTTCCTTGATTGGCTTCGGTAAACCGATTCACGAATTGCTGCAAATACGGATCTTTGGCAATCATAAAAGTGGTTATGGGAATATGTAATTTTCTAGCTTGTTGCGCTTCGTTGTAGCATTTATCGACAATATATTCATCGAGACCATTACTATTCATATAATACGTGCCATCTTTCTCGCGAACACAACTTGGTTTCCCATCGGTAATCATAAAGATTTGTTTGTTGGTATTTCGTTTTCTACGAAGTAAATCCATTGCCAATTGCAAGCCTGCAACGGTATTGGTATGAAAAGGACCTACTTTTAAATACGGTAAATCTCGAATCGCAATTGTCCAAGCATCGTTACCAAATACCAAAATATCTAAGGTATCTTTTGGATAACGAGTGATAATCAATTCAGCTAAAGCCATCGCCACTTTCTTAGCAGGCGTAATTCGATCTTCACCATACAATATCATACTATGGCTGATGTCAATCATCAAAACCGTACTCATTTGGGATTTGTATTGGGTTTCTTCGACCACTAAATCATTTTCGGTCAGCATAAAATCAGCTACACCATTGTTGATTTGGGCATTACGCAAACTTTCAGTTAAAGAAATTCGTTCCAACCCATCTCCAAAATGAAATTCCCGAAATTCTCCGGTATGTTCATCCCCATTTCCGGCGTGTTTTGTCTTGTGATTTCCGGTTCCTGAACGTTTCAAATTACCAAAAATGTTGTCTAAAGCCTGCTGCCGAATGGCGCGTTCCGTTTTGGCAGTAATTCCTGTACCAGTAGTTCCATCGTCTTTGAGTTCGTCTCGAATGTATCCTTTTTTCTTTAAATCTTCTATAAAATCATCTATTGTATAATGTTCATCTGTGAGTTTGTATTCTTTGTCCAATTCACGCAACCAATTAATAGCCTCGTCAAAATCACCAGAAGTATGGGTAATTAACTCCTTAAAAATCGCAAAGAGTTTCTCAAACGGAGACTGGAATGGTGCTTCGTAAGTCTTGAAATAAAATCCTTTTTTGATGGTGTTCTCCATAGGTTTTAAAATTACATTATTTTAAAAAGAATTGGAGTCAAACGTATATTAATTTTTAGTTAAAAGCATTTTCAATTAAAAAAATAGACAAAAACCATCCTTGTATTAAGACTGAACAAAAAAAAGTTATCAACATAATATATTGACAGTCAGTATTTTTATTAAATTTAAGGTGTTATTAACCAAAAATCTTAATTAAATATGAAAAAAAGTATTTCAATTGTATTGTTGATGAGTATTTGCATCACTTACGCACAAAAGAAAACGAATGGAACTATTTATGTTGAGCATCCTGCAATCACGGCAGTGGAAGCAATGACCCAAGCATTTGTTAGGGGTGACACTGACAAAGTGGCCCATTTTTTAGCCGATGATTTTAAAATATATGACGGAACGAGCATCAATAAAAATGACAAAGGACGAGACAAAGAGTCCTTTTTAAAAGATGTGAAGTACTATAAAGACAATCTTGATTATTTCAGTATTTCAAGATCAAAAGGGGCTTATCCAGATGCTTTGGAATATAAAGGCGATGCTAATCAAAAAGACCTAGTTTGGGTGCAAACTTGGGAAGATCTCAAAGGAGTTCACAACAAAACTGGGGTAAAAATAGATATGCCAGTGCATCGTTTGTATATTTTAGATAAAAACAACAAAATTAAAACCGTTTTTGACTATTCTAATGCGAGTATTGGCGATGAAATTGGACAAAGTTTCACTGATAGAAAAAATGGAGAAATATACAATCATCACGAATACATCAATGATGTAAGAAAGATGGTTTATGCCTTTGTAAATAAAGATTTTGACAAAGCCTACAGTTTTTATGATGATAATGTTCGATTTAGAGATATCAATTCCCCTGAGGGAAAAAGCATATCGTTGACAGAACAAAAAGCAGACGATAAAAAATTATTAGAAAATTTTGAAATTATAAGTGCCGATATTAATGGTTATCCAGATTATTTGCATTATGAATTGGGTGATACAAAGTTGGTACAATCTTGGTGGACTATGGAATTTATTAGAAAATCAGATAAAAAAGCAATCCATTTGCCTATATTATTCATTGACGAATTTAATGACAAGGGCAAAATAATTTCGGAGACTGCCTATTATAGTGAAAAAATAATGGAAGCTAAATAATAGCAATTTTAACCCAATAATAATACCTAAGGAGGCTGTTCGATAAGGACAGCTTTTTTATTTTAAAAATTTTTATCAAAGATAACATCCGCAACATTTTTATGTCCTTTTTCTGTCTAAAATTGTAAGTTGTTCAAAGTCATTTTTATCAAGACATTTCTATTATTCCAAAATCTATGAAAGCAATTTTTCAATTAGTATTGTTATTCCTTTTGACTGCTTGCAGTTATAAAAATATTCGAACCAATAAATCCCTGGGGATTATCTCGGCACCAAGCGGAAACTTAGGTAACCAAAATCGACAAAACCGGGAAAACGGTGATTTCTAAAGTCCGATTCATCAATCTGGGTGGGAATACCATCATAACCGCCCCACATCCTTATGAACAGACTTTAAGGACAAACGCGAATATTGCGTTTACAGCGAATTCCGGTACCAAAAATGATTCCATTGATTTTTCCTTTCGGTCTGAAGATGCCGATTATTCTCATCGATATATTGGCGAAATGAAGATGTCGAAAGATGGAAAAACACTTTATGCCGTGGAGATAGATTCCGGAATTTTCAATACTAAAAAAGTACTGAGCCCTTTTGAGAAAAAATTTGATTGGAAATCAGTTAAAGGATCAACAAAAATTGATGAAGAAGAAGCATGTCTCGAAAAAGTAAGAAACAAGATGAATATCGTTTAGAAAACAGAAAGGAAAAGAAATTGGTTTCAAGACTTACTAATTTGTTCATTTCCAATATTCGATAGAAAATATTTTATACTTCAAACATATTCTGCTAAAACTTACTGCTAAAAAACAATAATTATTTTTCAAACTAATTGAAAATCAGTACCTTTATGACTGATAATCTGATTTAATTTTAGCAAATTGTTGTTATGTTTGACGAAATCCTTAAAGACAGAATTGAAGCAGGAATGTTGCTTTCTGACAAATTATTGAAATATCAGGGCAGCAATTCGGTAGTTCTTGCTGTTCCCCGAGGCGGCGTTCCCGTGGGATTCGTGATTGCCAAAAGGCTGAATCTTCCCATGGACGTCGTTCTTTCCAAAAAAATACCGCATCCGCTGAACAAGGAATTTGCCATTGGTGCCTTGTCTATGGATTCAATGATTGCGGATGAACACCTTGATGTTCCCAAAAATTACGTCAACGAAGAGATCATCCGCCTCAGGAAATCGTTACAAGAAAAATACAAACTTTATATGGGCAATCGCAAACCTATTGATATAAAAGGAAAAGATGTAATTGTGGTCGATGACGGAATTGCGACAGGAAACACCTTGCTAGCAAGTATAGAAATGTTGCGAAAAAGTAATCCCAGCAAAATAATCGCCGCCATTCCCGTTATTCCCATTGCTACCGTAGCCCTATTCCAAAAAAAAGCAGACGAGTTTGTGTATCTTTTAGCTCCAACATATTCAGGGGAATTGGAGGATTTTACGAAGAATTTGACCAAGTAGAAGACGAGGAAGCAATTAGACAATTGAATGAGGCAAATTTTGCCAAATAAAAATCTTCCCTCAAAAAATATTTAAAAAATAGCAACTATGAAAACAGCAGAAATAGAAATCCCCATAGTATCGGTTCCATTGAAAGGAGATCTAGTTATACCCGAAAACGCCATTGGAATTGTCGTTTTTTCGCACGGAAGTGGCAGCAGCAGGTTCAATCCCAGAAATAAATTGGTGGCCGAGCTTATGCAGCAACACGGCATTGGCACATTATTATTCGACTTACTGACCGAGGAAGAAGACAGCATTTATGAAAACAGGTTTGACATCGATTTACTTACCAGCCGATTGATAGAAACCACCGAATGGCTGATGAAATATAAAGAGGCAAAGGATTTGCCAATAGGTTATTTTGGCGCGAGTACGGGAGCTGCTTCGGCAATGAGGGCTGCTGCTTATTTTGGGAAAAACATCAAGGCCGTGGTATCGCGTGGTGGTCGTCCAGACTTGGCAATGACTGTATTGCATCTTGTAACTTCGCCAACTTTGTTGATTGTGGGACAAATGGATGTTCCTGTAATACAAATAAATAAACAGGCATTTGACCAGTTTAAATCCGTAAAAGAAATGAAAATAATTCCTGGAGCGACTCCTCTTTTTGAAGAACCTGGAAAATTGATGGAAGTATCCGATTTTGCTATTTTATGGTATAAAAAATATTTGATACTGAATTAAAACTGATCTTCGATGTCAATAGAATCGTCAGCCGAAGCATTTATTTTTTGATGCAATTGATTCAACAACACTTGATAATGACTGATTTCCATCAAGTCTTCGTCATCTTCCGAAAAATCGAGTAATTCATCAAGCATTTCGCTAACTTCAACTAGTTTGTTGTTGGCTTCTTTGTTTTGTTTGCTTATAATCAAATCTCTTATTTCCTGTACTTCCTTTTTTAAAGTACTAAATTTTTCATTTTCCATAATTTGATTATTTAGAATCTTCTGAAGCATTATTTTCGTTGAATTTCTTTACAATTAACTTCAACTTTTCTTTACGCAAAACTTTCGCAGCTTTTACTTTATCTTGCTCTTTGTGCAACTTATCGTTGTGGTTTTTGATGGTGGGGCGTGGTACTTGGCATGTTTTTTCTGCCAAACAAACACCTCCTTGTATTGTCACTGCATGTCAAAGAGACACCTTTCTCTCTACTTTTCATTTCGCTCCTTTTTTTTTTTTTT
>CAIOTL010000179.1 GCA_903861155.1 uncultured Bacteroidota bacterium | reverse complement strand
TCGAACTAGCAAAAAGTCGTCACTTCGATTTTAAAGCAGGGTAGTTTGGTTTTTAAGGAAGAATCAGTTTAGCTTTAAAAATCACTCGAACTGACGGGTTAGGTAATCGAACTGACGTAATGGAGTATAAATAACGCACACCAAAAACAAAACAATAATGCGCATCCTACAAATCATAGATTCTCTCGAGGCTGGCGGTGCCGAACGTATGGCGGTGAACTATGCCAACGCCCTAGCGCAACGAATCGATTTTTCGGGGCTGGTCGTGAGCCGAAAGCAAGGTCCGCTATTGAAGCAAGTCGATGCCAAGGTTCCCTATCTTTTTCTGGGTAGGAAAAGAACTCTGGATCTAAAAGCACTATTAAAATTGCGGAAATTCGTGAAGCAAAACGGAGTGGAAGTGGTGCATGCCCATAGCACCTCCTTCTTTTTGGCTTTCCTTTTGAAACTCAGTTTACCATCGGTTCAACTCCTTTGGCACGATCATTACGGAGACAGCGAGTTTCTTCGCAAAAGACCTTCATTGGCTTTAAAAATGGCCAGTCCATTCTTTAACGGAATTATTGCCGTAAACCAGCATCTTAAAGTTTGGGCAAAACAACAATTTGGTTTTGAAAATGTTATTTATTTACCTAATTTCCCCTCGAAAGAAAACGAAGTCTTCGAGCACACCCTTTTGAAAGGAATAGCAAGAAAACGAATATTGTGTTTGGCTAATTTGAGGGAACAGAAGAATCATTTTTTGTTGCTGGAAGTTGCCAAGAGAGTACAAGAAACTCATCCAGAATGGACTTTCCATTTGGTGGGAAAAGATTTTGAGGATCATTATTCACGCCAAATCAGGAAGGTTATTTTGGAATACAAGTTGGAAAACACCGTCTTTGTGTATGGTTCAAAAACCGATATACAAAACATTATGGAGCAATCTACTCTGGCCATTTTAACCTCGCAATCCGAAGGACTTCCGGTGGCACTATTGGAATATGGCTGGCATAAGAAACCCGTTGTGGTTACCAACGTAGGTGAAATACCCTTGATGATGCAAGACGGTCGGAATGGTTTTATGGTGGAAGTCAATAATACCGATTTATTTTATGAAAGCCTAGTTCGATTAGTGGAAAGTGCGAGCCTGCAAAGCGAATTCGGCAAGGCTCTCCATCAAACCATTGTCGAGCAGTATTCGGAAGAATCTGTACTAGGACAGTATTTAAATTGGCTAGAAAATAGCGGCAAATGAAAAAAGAAGACCTTCTGTACCTCAATTTAATCCTCTTCCATGTTGGAATTGGATTCTTGGTGTATTTATTTCCCTTTGTTTCCAAAATATACGGCTATGCCATTTTTATATTTGGCATTTACTATGTTATAAAAAATAAGAACAGGCATAACGAGGCCCTATTTATGGCCGCCTATATCGTAGGCAGTGAAGTTTTCTTGAGGATGACCCATGGCAATCCCCTGTATGAGATTTCGAAATACGGGGTAATTGTTTTTATCTTTATTGGCATGTATTTTAGCGGCTTCTCCAAGCAGGCCATTCCCTATTGGTTGTTTTTACTTTTGTTAGTACCCAGCGTGGTCATGTCTGGTTTCGTACTCGACTTTGATACCAACATCAAAAATTCAATCGCCTTCAATATCTCGGGTCCCGTATGTCTTGGTGTAGCCTCGCTGTATACCTTCCGGCGCAAGATTTCCTTAGTTGAAATGAATTTTATACTCCTCGGTATGGGCTTGCCCATCGTGACTACAATGGTGTATTTGACCTTTTATACCCCCAACATTCGGGATTTGATAACGGGTACCCAATCGAGTTTTGAGACTTCGGGAGGCTATGGTCCTAATCAGGTAGCAACTATTTTAGGTCTTGGGATGTTTGTTTTTTTCTCAAGAATCATATTGGAATCCCGTACGAAATTTTTAATATTTCTCAATTTGTTTCTGGCATTGAATATCACTTATCGCGGATTGATCACTTTTTCGCGCGGGGGGATGATTACCGGTTTTTTGATGATTATTTTATTGTTATTGTTTTTGTATTTTAAATCCAATTATAAGGGTAAGGTCAAACTCAATTATATTATCGTGATAATAGCCATTGTCCTGGTGGCCACTTGGGGTTATATTTCATTCCAAACGGGGGGGCTCATCGACAAACGCTATGCCAACCAGGATTCGGCAGGGCGAGTCAAGGAAAGTAAATTTACCGGTAGGGAGCAAGTGGCGGAAAACGAAATCGACACTTTCCTGAAGAACCCCATCTTTGGTGTGGGCGTGGGCAAGGGGGTAGAGGTGCGATTAGCCGAAACGGGTGATAGTACCTTATCGCATGATGAAATTACACGTATGCTCGCCGAGCATGGTTCCCTAGGCATTATAGGCTTGTTGATCCTGTTTTTTACCCCCTTGTTTTTATACCTAGAAAACAAATTCAATATGTATTTGTTGTGCTGTGTTGCCTTCTGGTTTTTGACTATCAACCATGCCGCAATGCGAACGGCCGCGCCGGCATTCGTTTACTCTCTGTCACTACTCAATGTTTATTTGGGAAAGCCGGGGGAAGTGAGATCGTGAGTCCTTCGACCCTTCGGTAAACTCAGGGCAGGCTCAGCTCAGGAGGACAGTGAGAAGTGAATAGCAGCAGTAAATTGGGGCAATGTTCAGCAATCCGTTTTCAATTATGGGGTTAAATGATGCTTCTCTATCTCTTGGAACTTGAATCTCGGATTTTCCAAATGAAGTTTTTATTTTCTTATTATAAAACCATTACGAGCATTGGTTTTTGTTGTTTTCTCGTGCTTATCGTAGCCTAAATGGGCATCTAATTCACCTTCGAGCATTTTTTCTAATCCTCGATTTTGCAGTTGGGCTAAGAAGCCATAAAGGTCTTCGCCTGTTTTGAATTGCTTCAAGAATTCATCGGATAATAAATCTTTCCTTTTCATAAAATGTGTAAATATTAAAATTAAGTAAAAAAAGTATTAGGGTTTGCACAAACCCTAATACTTTTTTTACTTACACACTTTATGGGATACTACCTAAAAAACTATACATTACTACAACATTATTGTTATGTAGTTGTTTTATAATTTAATTATGATTTTTATGAATCCATAATTTCACAATTAAAACCTATGTTTTTTTATGATTTTATAATTTAATTCATTTTTTTTTGCATTGTATGTTTTTTGTTGTGGTTCTTTTTAGATTTACATTAATTTAATCTATAAATTTACAATTCGCAAATTTTTTTACTATAAATGAAAAAGAAAATACATTTTGAAGTACTTGAGCGCAAAGTGTTGCTGAGGATTTTTGACGTAGCTTTTGTTTTGGTCGCATTGTATCTTATTGGGGGTATACTGCACCTAGGATATTTACAGGCTCCGACGACTCAACTTCCTTACGCCATTGTTCTCGCCCTCTATATCAATATCCTTGGAACCGTTTTCGAAATGTACGACCTCCAAGTGGCTAGCAATCAATTCCGAGTAATTAAAAGCAGCATTCTTACTGCCTCGGTCAGCGTTTTATTTTACATGCTGACTCCCGTTTTATCGCCAGAGTTTTACACACAAAGACTTCAAATCCTTTTCTTTTATGGCGTTGTGGTTTTTGCTTTGTTGCTATGGAGAATCTTGTATGTCAAGTTTTTGGCCTCTAGCCGCTTTGTTCAAAATGTGATATTGGTATGCGACCGAAATCAGTTGGAAGAATTGGTTTTGGGGCTTGAGCAGTCGGATCCTCATTATCGAATTTTGGCCTATGTCAACTGTGACGGCCCCAATGAAAAAGCTTTAGAGACCAACCATTTTGTCGAAAATATTGCCATTGCCGATTTAGTGTCTTTTACTGAAGCGAACGTCATCTACGAAATTGTCATTGCCACACAAAATCCAGAGGAAATTACCGTTGAACTCTACCATCAATTGTTGTATCTGTTGGAATCTGGAACCACTATTCGCGAATATACCCAAGTCTATGAATACAAAATGCAACGAATTCCGATGCACTTCATCACCCGTGATTTTTACAAGTTTTTCCCCTTTAGCCGAAGCAATAGTAATCAACTCTATTTGATGAACGTAAAGATTATGGAAATCCTGATTTCACTCATCGGATTATTTTGTGGAGCCCTACTGCTTCCCTTTATCTTGCTTGCCAATGCCTTCTGGAACCGGGGTCCACTGTTCTATACCCAGGAACGCGTGGGTGAAAATGGTTCTATATTCCACATTCTAAAGTTAAGGTCGATGGTCGAAAATGCAGAAAAAGGCGGTGCCGTTTTTTCCACTCGAAATGATAACAGGATAACCCCTTTCGGGAGATTCCTACGCAAGACTCGAATCGACGAAATTCCCCAGTTCATCAATATTTTGAAGGGGGATATGGGTATCATTGGGCCACGACCCGAACGTCCCTTTTTTGTCAAGGAAATCTCCGAAATAATGCCTTTCTACGAAATCCGACATGTTGTCAAGCCTGGGATTACGGGCTGGGCGCAGGTGAACTACTCCTATGGGGAATCGATAGAAGATAGCCTAGTCAAACTGCAATACGATTTATATTATATCAAGCGTCGCAGCATTTTCCTGGATATAAACATTACCATAAAAACCATAAGCACGGTCTTGTTTTATAGAGGACAATAGATCAAGCGTTAAAATAAACAGCCCTGTTGACTGTTTTAGCGATGAAGATAGCCCCAGCGGGCTGCATTAAAAACACATAATTTCTACGAGTTCGTTGGATATCAGGATTGAGAAAATTATTGTGGGTAAACAGTTTTTCTGGTCTAGCATCTCATTTTCAGCAGATTGACCCTTATTTTTGTCTGATTTTTATCGGAAATGAATACTATTCTTTATGTAATTTGGACTCCATTGGCTCCCGCTTCTAATCTGAAATAAATGTCTTGTAGGCCTTTTTAAATTAAAACGGAATCGTCCTTATATAATTACAGGGATTCTTTTGCTGTTCCTGATGGCTGTTTTTACCAATACAACCATGCTCGTTAGCACCAATGGCAACACTATCAGAAGATGAATTTTGTTGATCATTACAACTAGATAAACAAGTAGGAAAAGTAGATTCAACCCACATAGGTTGAAGCTCCATTTCTTGTTGTTGGTCAACATAAAATAGGATAGTACAAGAAGAAGCGGGTTTAATAACAATATGTTATAATTATTAGACAACTCCTGATGAAAGGAATACCAACCAACGAAAAGAAAGAATATCCCCAGCAAACCCATCACGGAAAAATAAAACAAATCAATGCCTCGCTTGTTTATTAAAACCATAAAACTAAGGAGCAGTGCATAGGTATAAAAATTATCCCATCTGGAGCTAGGTGTTTCTTTTTGAATGTCCAATAGGGTTCTGCTATCCCTGCAAAGCGGGTGGTTCTGGAACTGGATTAACTTTAGACTTTTATGTAGTTCCAAGGGCAAGAAGATATTGGAGCCATTTTCATCGACCTTCTTGCCGAAAATAATGCTGGTGCCTAGTTTCTCATAAAAAGAATTCTCGAAATAAGGATAGAGAATGGCTCTGTAGGTTACATCCGTGTCGGTTTTCTTGACAATTACTTTGTCTCCCAGTGTTTTGTTCAGTAGATCCACTACCATCGTGGTGCAATTCTTGTCGATGAACTTGTAGGTGTAATAACTTTCGCTCGAGGCTAGAGCTACTGTTAGATTGTCCAGCAATTTTTGTTTGTATTCCAGCGGGATATTCAATTCCTGTTCGAAAACGCTTCTCTTTTCATAGGTATATTGCTGCATGAATTCAACGAAGGGATTGGCAACGGCAAAATACTGTAGGTCTCCCTTAGTGAATTTCGCAACAAAATTAGGGGTGGCAAAATCAAAGGCGCCGTAATTGTATACGACATCCAGATTGTTATCCAAATCGGTTATGCGGATGGCGGTATGTCCAAATAGTGAATAGGATTCGTTACCGGTATCACAGGTGATTATACTGACACGAGCGTTTGTTGACAATGCAATCTTTTGTCCAAAGCCGCTTAGCGAAATAACTAACAGCAGTGAAAACAATATTTTTTTGAAGGAAATGTTCATTTCTAGGGGTGTTAAATCTATGGTTATCTAAACTATCTCACAAAGATACATGAAGAAGGGGCAGCATTTTATAAATTTTTTCTGTTAAATTTTGCCTCGTAGCTGTAAATTGTTTGTGTCAAATTAGAATTAATATGGGTTTTAGCTCCGTAAGAGCGACCTGCTTGTAACACCTGATCAATATCAATCCACCCAATCAAACAAATACTTGGCATCGTATTCGATTTCAAATTTCTTCAAAAAATCAAGATATTCGTTCTTAAAGGTTCCTTTTTTATGATGTTCTTCTTGGTTTGAAATATATTTTATGACACCGTTGATTTGACTTCTTGAATAGGAAAATGCGCCATAACCCTCTTGCCAATTGAATTTTCCTTTTATCCATTGACTATCATTGATGAATTTTGACGAGCCTGATTTTATATCTCGAACTAAATCCGAAATGGAAATATTGGGACTTATACCTACCAACAAATGGATATGATCGGGCATTGCGAAAATTGACAATAACTTTTGCTCCCTTTTTTTAACGATTCCAGTAATGAATTTATGTAATTCCTCCCGATGTTCTTTGGCAACAAGATTTTGCCTTCCTTTTACCGTAAAAACAATTTGGATATAGATTTGTGAATAGGTGTTTGGCATTGGCTTACAAATGAATAGGTTACATTTTTTTACAAATTAGGTGTCAACTGGATTCTACAAACAGGTCGCTCCTATGGAGCTAATTGGATGGTGTTTTTTTGCAAACTGGATTCTACAAACAGGTCGCTCCTATGGAGCTAATTGGATGGTGTTTTTTTCGCAAACTGGATTATACAAACAGCTACCTCAAATGGA
>CAIOTL010000178.1 GCA_903861155.1 uncultured Bacteroidota bacterium | reverse complement strand
CTCAAAATGAAGGTGCAAATCCAAAAATTTCAAAGGAAGAAATTACAACTTTTATGAATTTAAATTAAAATATAAAAACCTAAAAATGAAACCTAAAATTAAAGTTTTACTAGTCTTTTTAATGCTAATCTTTCTATCCAATGAAATAATTATGGCACAAGAAACAAAATCTTCAATCGATGGAAAATGGTGGAAAGAAGCTGTAGTTTACCAAATTTATCCAAGAAGTTTTAAAGATACTGATGGCGATGGCATTGGCGATTTGAAAGGAATTATTTCTAAACTAGATTATATCAAGAGTTTAGGAATAGATGTGGTTTGGTTGAACCCAATTTATGGCTCGCCAAATGCCGATAATGGATATGATATTTCGGATTATCAATCCATTATGAAGGAATTTGGAACAATGGAAGATTTTGATACCTTACTAAAGGGAATGCATGAAAGAGGTTTGAAATTAGTCATGGATTTAGTTGTCAACCACAGTTCTGACGAGCATAAATGGTTTCAGGAAAGTAGAAAATCAAGGGACAATCCGTATAGAGATTACTACCACTGGTGGCCTGCCGAAAAGGGAAAACCAGCTTTTCGTCCAGGAAATTTTGAAGCTGATGGAAGCGGTTGGAGATATGATAAACAAACAGATTCGTATTACTTGCATTATTTTAGTTATAAGCAACCCGATTTGAATTGGGAAAACCCAAAATTGCGTCAAGAAATATTCAGTATGATGAATTGGTGGTTTAAAAAAGGGATTGACGGTTTCCGTATGGACGTGATTCCGTTTATCGCAAAAGACACTACTTTTCCAGTAATTACTCAAGAAGAATTAAATAAAAACTACCAAGGAAGATGGGATATTTATCAAGCTAGCGGTCCCCATTTGCATGATTATTTGAAAGAAATGAACCAAGAAGTTTTGAGCAAATATGACTGTATGGCATTAGCTGAAGGCGCAGGAATGATAAAAGAGACTGCTCTGAATTTTGTGGATCCAGATAGAAAAGAATTGGATATGGGCTATCATTTTGAAGGAACTAATTTGGGATATATTCCTGGCTTTTTCAAAAAAATGGGTAGCTATTCGTTAGTAGATTTCAAAAAAATCTATTCAGATTGGGATAATGTATATGCTACTAAAGGTTGGGGAACCATCTATTTAGGGAATCACGATCAACCTAGAATGACTTCACGCTGGGGGAATGATTCGCCCCAATTTAGAGTATTATCTTCTAAAATGTTGACTACATTTTTGTTAACTATGGGTGGAACTCCTTATTATTATAATGGTGATGAGATAGGAATGATTAATGCAAAATTCGATAAAATTGAAGATTATCGCGACATCGAAACACTTGCTGAATATGAAAAAGTAAAAATTGCTGGTGGTGATTTGAAACAATTTATTGAAAACCAAAAAGTAGGTGGTGCTAGAGATAACGGAAGAACGCCATTTCAATGGAATGCCTCCAAAAATGGTGGATTTTCAACTGGAGAGCCTTGGTTGAAAGCAAATGACAATCATACTTTTTTGAACGTTGAAGCTCAGGAAAAAGATCCAAATTCGAACTTGAATTATTTTAGAAAAATGACCAAATTAAGAAAATCAAATCTTGCATTGGTTTACGGAAAATATACGCTTTTGGACAAAGAAAATCCAAATGTTTATGCTTATACGAGAGAATTTGAAGATAAAAAATTATTGGTTATGTTGAATTTTTCAAGTAAAAATGCGACCGTAAAAACGGGATTAGACCCCAACAAAGCAAAGCTTTTAAGCAATAATTATGAAGGAAAATCTTCAACTACTGAATTAAGACCTTATGAAGCCATTGTTTTGGAATTGAAATAATCATATACGTTTAACAACTCAACAAAGGAATAACCAGAAATTAATCAAATTATATAATCCTCTTTTAGATGAAAAAAACACTCTTAAAAACTACTTTAATCATTGCCTCATTATTGTCTGTAAATATGTCTAAAAGCCAAGTTGTTGTTGCAAAAAAATCTCCAGAAATAGATAAAAAATGGTGGAAAGAGGCCGTAATTTATCAAATATACCCAAGAAGTTTTAAAGATAGTAATGGTGATGGGATTGGCGATTTAAAAGGAATAATTTCAAAACTAGATTATCTAAAAAGTTTGGGCATTGATGCCGTTTGGTTAAACCCCATTTATGAATCTCCAAATGACGATAATGGATATGATATAAGTAATTATCGCGAAATAATGAAAGATTTTGGCAGCATTCAAGATTTTGACTTATTGCTAAAAGGAATGCACGAACGAGGAATCAAACTGATAATGGATTTGGTTGTTAATCATAGTTCAGATGAAAATTATTGGTTTCAAGAAAGTCGGAAATCGAGAGACAATAAATATCGGAATTATTACTATTGGTGGCCTGCCGAAAAAGGAACGCCTCCCTACAGATGGAGTTGGTTTGATGTGAATAGTAATGCTTGGAAATATGATGCCCAAACTAATTCGTATTATTTACACTATTTTTCTGCAAAGCAACCAGACCTAAATTGGAACAATCCTGAGTTACGTAAGGAAATTTACGACATGATGAAATATTGGTTGGATAAGGGCATCGATGGGTTTCGATTAGACGCCTTTCAGTTTGCTTCCAAAGACCCTAGTTTCCCTGAATTGCCAAAAGAGATTGTTGGGCACCCTTTAGAAATCATTAAATATTACGGAAACGGCCCTCATTTGCATGATTATCTTCAAGAGATGAATCGTGAAGTTTTGAGCAAATATCCAAATGCAATGACCGTTGCAGAAGGCGCAGGAGATTCTCCAAAAGCGGCTATGAAATTTGTTGATCCAGATCGAAAAGAATTAAATATAGCCTATCATTTTGAAAGTGTAGATGTTGGTAAACACATTACTGATTTTGGTTTGGTGAAATACAAAGCTATTTTTTCGCGCTACGACCAAGAATTTAAAGACAAAGGTTGGCTTTCTATTTTTATGGCCAATCACGATCAACCTCGAATGGTTTCAAAATTTGGAAATGACACCGAAAAATACAGAGATCTATCTTCGAAAATGTTGACCACTTTTGTAATGACAATGCGCGGAACCACTTTTTATTATAACGGCGATGAGTTAGGAATGAGTAATATTCGTTTTGATACTATCGATGATTATAACGATGTTGATACTCGAAATGCCTATTTAGGTTTAAAACAAAAAGGAGGAGATTTAGCCGCTTTCTTAGAAGATAAAAAACAAACTTCAAGAGAAAACAGTAGAACGCCAATTCAATGGAATGCAACTGAAAATGCAGGTTTTACAACTGGAAAACCTTGGTTGAAAGTAAATAAAAATTACGTAACTTTAAATGTAGAAGCGCAAGAAAAGGACATCAATTCCCCTTTGAATTATTTTAGAAGGATAGTGCAATTACGAAAAGAAAATCCTGTTTTAATTTACGGAAAATATACACTTTTAGACAACGATAATCCAAAAGTATTCGCCTATACTCGTGAATTAGAAGGTAAAAAAATGCTAATTTTATTAAACTTCACAGCTGAAAATGCTGCTGTTAATACGGGTATCGACATGAAAAACGCTAAAATAGTAAGCAGTAATTATTTTAATTTAGATTCAATAAATTTTAGTATATTGCGACCTTATGAAGCTTTAATTGTTGAAATACAATAGCGTTTAATTGTTTTGATTTACTGCTTTCAAGTAATTAGTATGAAAAGAAAGGCATCCACATTATTACTCTTGTTATTAACCACAACATTTTTATATAATGTTGTGGGAATTCACTTGTTGCTTTCGCTTCAAAAGGAGCAAGCATGGATTTCTGTGATGCAAAAAATTCCAGATTCGGAATTTAAGGTAATAAAAATGAATGCGACTTTGTATTCCTTTGCCGAGGATGTTGAGATGGAATATGTAAATGAAAATGTTACCATTAATACTAAAACCTATCATGTTTTCAAAAGAAAAATTCAAGATAACATCATCAGTTTGTATTATTTGCCTAATAAACAAGATTCTTCAACGGATATTAATCTTAAAAAATTAGTAGATAACGACACTTTCGAAAATGCTCCATTAAGCAAGAGATCGGTCGAAAAAATATTCAAATCTTTTACTAAAAATTATGTTCAAATAAACACATCAACATTCCGATTATTGAACGTATTTAATAGTTATATACTTCAAAACGATTTCCATCCCCATGGGATTCTTCATTCCGGCTACTTGACACGGGATGATTCTCCGCCAGACATGGCTTAATTTAATTTGTTTTAAAAATTAGAGAACACTAATTGACTTAAATAGCTCATGTTTTTTAGGAGATATTATGTGTTATCTATTATTTTACACCTTGCATTTATTACCATTTGTCAATTTGGGTTAGTCGAATCCTTATGGTATAATGCTGCTGAATATTTCATTGGGTTCAATTTTTATTGCATAATTTGAAATAACTGGCGGTGTAACGATGCAAGGTATGAATCCATTATGGGTTTTTACAAAAATTAAAATTAATCTATTACTACTATTTAATGAAAAAAATATATATAATCTGCCTTATACTGGCGGCGCAACATTTTTATGGGCAAACCGAAATGGATGGAATAATGATGTCAAAAAACAACTTTTGTACTGGAGCTATTTACCAATATAGTAGTTGGGATAAGTACTGGCAAGGAACTTTTAAAAGAGAAAATTTAAATTTAGGGACAGTTTCGACTGAACAAATTGCCATTAACGGAAATTTTGGGATTACAGATAAATTCAATGCAATTTTCAGTATTCCTTATGTAAAAACGAATGCTTCGGCCGGAACAATGGAAGGTCAAAAAGGATTTCAAGATCTTTCTTTAACCCTGAAATATTTGTTTTTCGAAAAAAATATAAAAGGCAATCCGCTTTCCTTGTATGTATTCGGTGGATATACACTTCCAACATCAAATTATGTAGCTGATTATTTACCTTTAAGTATTGGATTAAGAAGCAAAACGGGTACGTTTCGTTTAATGGGTGATTATCAGTACAGAAGTTTATTTGCTACGGTTTCTGAAGCTTATATAGAACGTGAGAACATTACTATAGATCGAAATGTTTATTTTACGGATGTAATGCATTATACCAATCAAGTAAAAATGCCGGATGCAATTTCTTTTAATGCAAGAGCCGGATACCGTACGTCAAGATTAATTGCTGAAGCTGTTTTTGATGCTTGGATCACGCAAAAAGGAGGATTTGATATTACCACAAACAATATGCCTTTTCCAAGTAATACCATGAATATGACCAAAATTGGTTTTAATGGGAAATATAATTTGAAACAAATCCCAGGATTAGCCATTGTTGGTGGAGCAAACCATGTCCTTACAGGACGTAATGTGGGCCAATCCGATACCTTTTACGGAGGTTTATTTTATGTTCTTGATTTTAATACTAAAACTGCTACTACAAATGAAAAATAATATATATCTTTTTTTAGGAAAATGTTTCCTTATATCACTTGTACTTTTGAGTGTTTCTTGTAATAAAGAAATTATAGAAAACAATCAACAATATCCACAATTAAATCCGACAAATTCAGATCAGCTTGCTGGAACATGGAAACCAATTTTATTGACCACACCAGGTCAATTTCCACTTGATGTGCCAGCTGCAACAGGAACGTCAGCCTATAAAGCTGAAATTAATGAGATTAAAAGTTACCAAGCAAATATTACTCCTGAGCAAAAGCAGCGAATTCAGTATTGGAGTGCTGGTGGTGTTTTGCGTTGGAACGAAATTATGCAGGCTTTGGTAGCGAAACACAATCGTCCACCTTATCAAAATCAAGACGGAACTTATCCAGCTCCATCATCTGCAAATCCATTTGCAAATCCGCAATTTCCTTTTTCTAATCCACCCTTTGCAGCACGCGCATATGCTTATGTAACTGCCGCTCAGTATGATGCAATGATAGCGACATGGTATTACAAACAATTTTATAATCGTTCGGCTCCATTTGTAGTTGATCCTAGTATTCAAGTTTTAGTTCCCAAAAGTGCTTTACCATCCTATCCTTCTGAAGATGGAGTATTAGCTGGAGTAACGGTTGAAATTTTAAAATTACTTTTCCCAACGGAAATTGCTTTCATCCAAGAAAAAGCGGATGAGCAAAAATTATACAGAATCATTTCGGGTGCCAATGTTAGAAGTGATGTTGAAGCTGGAGCAGCTTTAGGTAAAAAAATCGCAGCTTTATTTACCGCAAAAGCATCAACAGATGGTGCCGGAGCCGCTATTGGAAACCAAACGCTATGGACACAGCTTGAAACCACCGCGGTTGGGAAAGGTGAATTACCATGGAAATCCTTAGAATTACCAGTTAGACCACCAATGTTGCCATTATTTGGAAATGTAAAATCATTTTTAATGTCACCAGATGATATGGTTGCTAATCGCCCTGTACCTCCTCCTTCAACAAATTCTCCTCAATTTTTGACTGAATTAAACGACGTAAAAAAATACAGCAAGAATGCAACGCGTGAAAATATGAGAATAGTGACATTTTGGGCTGATGGAGTGGGAACTTATACCCCTCCAGGACATTGGAATGCAATTGCCAACGCAGAATTTGTTCAACAAAATTTTAGCGAAGTACGATGGGCGCGAAATTTGGCTTTGCTAAATATTACAATGATGGATGCTGCAATTAGTTGTTGGGATGCCAAATATTATTATTTCAATCCACGGCCAGCTCAAATTGATGGATCCATAAAAACACTAACTGGCGTACCTAATTTTCCAGCATATGTTTCAGGACATTCTACATTTAGCGGAGCGGCATCTGCATTTTTATCCCATATAATCCCATCAAAAGCAGCTCAATTTAATGCAATGGCGAATGAAGCTTCTGTCTCAAGATTATATGGGGCGATTCATTTCAGAAGTGATTGTGAAAAAGGATTAATTTTAGGTCAAACAGTTAGTAATTTTGCCATCAATAGAGCCAAAACAGATGGCGCAGAATAACATTATAAATAATTTTTTAAACAAATAATATGAAAAATACACTTTTAACAATTATATTAATTCTTTTATTATCCTTTCAAAGCGAAAGATCAAGTGCTCAAGGTTGTGTTGCTGTAAGGCAAATGGGAGGCTTAAGCATGTGCTCTTCGGATTCGTATAATTTGAATGAAGGCGATATTCAAGTAGGTATGAATTACCGTTACTTTCATTCCTGGAGACATTTTATTGGGACAACGGAACAACCACAGCGTCAAACTACAGGAGGTGGTTTTGATGCCAATGGAAAAGAACGAGGAAATGCGGTAAATATTTATTCTCACGCAGTAGATTTAAATTTTTCCTATGGTTTAACGGATCGCATTCAGTTTAATGTCACATTGCCTTATGTAAATAACGAAAGATCACAAGTTTTAAAACAAACTAGTCCAGTAGCTACTATATTTAGATATAGTATTTATGCTCAAGGACTTGCAGACTCAAGAGTAAGTATGAATTACTGGTTAGTAGATCCTAAAAAAGCCCATGAAGGGAATATTATGGTTGGTTTAGGTTTGAAATTACCAACGGGTAAGCATGATGTTTCAGATTATGCACCACAAGCTGACGGAACAACTAAAAAAGTTATTGTCGATCAAGCCATTCAGCCAGGCGATGGCGGATTAGGTTTTATAGTCGAATTACAAGGTTTTAGAAAAGTATATGGTAAACTTTATGGCTTTGCGAATGGTTATTATTTGTTTAATCCAAGGGAATCTAATGGTACATTTAAGTCTGCAGCACTTCCGGGATTAGCAGGCTATAATTTATTTGCTTGTCCCGATCAATATTTCGCGCGCGCAGGTTTTATGACAGCAGTCGACAAGCAAAACAACTTGACTTTGTCTCTCGCTGGAAGATTTGAAGGTATTCCTGCCTATGATGCTTTTGGAGGTCAAGTTGCCTTTAGAAGACCCGGCTATGTTGTCGCTATTGAGTCTGGAATATCGTATCATATAGGTAACCATGGATTTAGCTTCTATGTTCCTTATAATTTCATCAAAAACAGAATTCAAAGTGCTGCTGATATTGCGAGTCAAAATTTGCAAAACTCAGTAATTTCAGATCCTAGCAAATATGTACACGTTCAGGGTGATGCTGCTTTTGCTGATTATTCAATCAATTTTGGTTATACCTACCGATTTAGTCATCATAGTAAAATGGAAATGCATCTTTTAAACCCTGCAAGTCCAGGAAAAGTTACTAATTAATATTAAATACTAATCATCATGAAAATATTATTCAACACATTCTATTTTAAATTTAGCACAATAGTAGCTAAACATAGCGTAAACATTATGCGTGTAGCACTTGCTATCGTATATATTTGGTTTGGCGCGCTAAAAATATTCGGGATGAGTCCCGCAGGCGAATTAGTAGAAAAAACGGTTTATTGGTTTAGACCCGAGATATTTATTCCCGTTCTTGGAATTTGCGAAGTGATTATTGGCATGGGATTGCTTGTCAAAAGGCTTATTCCTATTACCATTGTATTGCTTTTATTACATATGGCGGTGACTTTTTTCCCGGTATTTATTGTACAAACCGTTTGCTTTAATGCATTTCCATATCAGCCCACTTTAGTGGGACAGTACATCATTAAAAATCTTGTACTTATCTCTGGAGCTCTTGTTATTGCTGGAAAGTATAATGAAGAATATTATAAAGACATGGATTTAGCTCTTGCAAAATAAGCAAATCATCTTCCTTTATAATTTACTTAGATTCCTTTAATAAAACTGTTTCTTGAAAATTTAGACCAACATTTACATGTGAGGTTTATTTTCTGAAACAGTTTTTTATTCTCGATAAATAGCCATAATTTACGCTTCTAATTTTTAACAACCAATAAAATGAAAATATTTTT
>CAIOTL010000177.1 GCA_903861155.1 uncultured Bacteroidota bacterium | reverse complement strand
GCTTCTCTTGGTGTCAATGTTTCCAATGAACGCTCGATTTCGGTACGTAATGATTCTTGAATTAAGTTTCTGTCTGGATTTGGTGATTCACCTGAACGCAATACATCGTAAAGGTTTGAATCTTCTCCTTCAACAAGTGGCGCATCCATCGAAAGGTGGCGACCTGAGTTTTTCATAGATTCTCTTACGTCGTTTACGGTCATGTCCAATTCTTTGGCAATTTCCTCTGCTGTTGGCGGTCTTTCGTTAGATTGCTCTAACAAAGCGTACATTTTGTTGATTTTATTGATAGAACCAATTTTGTTCAATGGCAAACGAACGATACGAGATTGTTCAGCCAAAGCTTGTAAAATCGATTGGCGAATCCACCATACGGCATACGAAATGAATTTGAAACCACGTGTTTCATCAAAACGTTGTGCTGCTTTTATCAATCCTAAATTTCCTTCATTGATTAAATCGGGAAGCGTCAAGCCTTGATTTTGGTATTGTTTGGCCACCGAAACTACAAAACGTAAATTGGCTTTCGTCAATTTTTCTAGTGCTGCTTGATCACCGGCTTTTATCTTTTGTGCCAACTCAACCTCTTCATCGGCGGTAATCAAATCTACCTTTCCAATTTCCTGTAAATATTTGTCTAACGATGCAGTTTCACGATTGGTAACCTGCTTGGTGATTTTAAGTTGTCTCATAGTTGTGTCTCCTCAATTTTTAAGTGTACAAGTGATTATACGTACGGGGTTTCAGAAAAGTTACAAAAAGGAGAAAATAAATTTAAAACAGGATGTCTACTTGGTTGTTTAGTCTTTCAATATAGTAATCTATTTTGCGAATTGCTTTATTGAAAAACAAATTTTGCTCTTTAATTCCAGATTGATTTAGAGGTTTTGAATTGGTAATTTGCTGATTAAAAAACTGATGTACATTTTTGCAACTCTCTTCATTATCTGTAATAAAATATCCTAATAATGTATATGGCACAAACAAAGTTAGTTTTTCGCTTGTTTCAAAAAGGAGATTGTTGTTTAGCAAAATCAATTCGTTGTAAAAAATGGAATATTTTGAGTTTGGTTTATTAGACTTTCCTTTTATTAAATTTAAAATTCTTTTTAAATCTTTGCATAATGCATTCGCAGTTTTTAGATTCAATAAACCAGCTTCATAAAAGTATAGAATTTGCTGCAAACTGCTGTTTATAGTGGTGTCGTTCCAAATTTCTTTTACGGTTACATTTTCATAAGCAATTTTTAATTTTTGGGAATATTCTGAAAAGGATTCGTCAATAACAAAGTTTTCAAAAGCTACTCCAGATGAATCTGGATTTAAAAGTTTTAACCAAACATATGCTTTGAATTTTGATAGAATAGTTCCGTCCATAAAATAAAATAGCGGAATATCTTTTGCCGAATAATATAAAGTTACTTCGGAATGATTTGTTAATTCTTGAATTTTTTCTGCTGATTTTCTGAAATATAACAACATGTCTTTTAGTGATGTGATTTCGACGGTTTTTTCGACTATTACTTTTTCATTTTGAAAAAATAGATTGTCTAATGAAATATTGTAGTGATTTGCCAATTGCACTGTTTCTTCAATGGAAAACTTGCTTTTTCCTGAAATCCTTCGGTGTGCTGCATCATAACTGATGTTTAAAACCGTGGCAAGTTCATCATTTATTGATTTTGATTGGGAAACTTGCTTTCTGATTGCTTTTAAAAGTATTTCTTGGCTATTCATTTTTTTTAATTTGTG
>CAIOTL010000176.1 GCA_903861155.1 uncultured Bacteroidota bacterium | reverse complement strand
TGTTCACCACAATGAGAATAAGCAATAATCAAGGAGGGGCCAGGATAAGCAGCCGCTTCTTGAATGGCTTTCAATGATTGTAAATCTTTGGCTCCCATCGCAATTTGTGCAACATAAACATTTCCATAAGAAATTGCCTGTAATGCCATACTTTTTTTACTGGTTTTTTTACCCCCAATAGTAAACTTAGCACTCGCCCCCAGAGGAGTTGATTTAGAAGCTTGTCCACCAGTGTTCGAATACACCTCAGTGTCCATTACTAAAATATTAATATCCTCGCCTGTAGATAATACATGATCCACACCACCATAACCAATGTCATACGCCCAACCATCACCCCCAAAGATCCAAACCGCTTTTTTACGAAGATATTCGGTTAATTGGCTTAATTTTTTAGCATCTTCATTGTCTCCAAGTCCATCTAGTATTTTTTGAAGTGCATCAATTTGAGCAAATTTCTCTTTTTTAAGAATTTCAGTTTCTTCCGTATTATTGATAATAGCTTCAACAAATTCACTTCCAATTAATGGTTCTAAAGTTCTTAATAGATCAACAGCTATTTCTTGTTTTTTGGTTAACCCTAATTTCAAACCTAAACCAAACTCGGCATTGTCTTCGAAAAGTGAATTTGCCCAAGCTGGCCCCCTACCAAATTCATTTTTCTTGTAAGGAGTTGTGGGTAAATTACCACCATAAATAGAAGAACAGCCTGTTGCATTGGCAATCATAATACTGTCACCATACAATTGGGTAATCATCTTGATATAAGGTGTTTCTCCACAACCTGAACAAGCTCCCGAGAATTCAAATAAAGGTTCCAAGAATTGTGATCCTTTTATATTTGTTGTCTGCAAAGCCGTTCTGTCATAATAAGGCAAACTAACAAAGTGATCCCAATTTACATTTTCTTCAACATCAACTTCAATTTTCTTATGCATATTGATGGCTTTGAAGTTTTCTTTCTCTTTACTCACCGCTGGACAAACTACAACACAAAGGTCGCAACCGGTACAATCTTCAGGTGAAACCTGCAAGATATAAGATTCACTTTCTTTAACAAACGGTCTTCCTATAGCTGCTACACTTTTTAAAGAGGAAGGAAATTTTGACAGTTCTTCATTAGAAACTACTTTAGAACGAATGGCAGCGTGAGGACAAATGGCGATACATTTATTACATTGCGTACACAAGTTTTCGTCGTCCCAAACCGGAATAAAATCGGCGATGCCACTTTTTTCGTATTGTGAAGTTCCTGTTGGGAAAGTTCCATCGACCGTGAAAGCACTTACCGGAAGTTCATCTCCAAAACCAGCCAATATTTTCTCTAAAACCTCGGTAACAAAACCGTCAGGTGCATTTCGCATTGCTGACAACATTTGTTTTTCGCTTGAAGCAACTTTTGGATAATCTACCTTAAATAAATTTTCCAATGCTTTATCCACTGCGTTAAAATTCATTCGTACCACCTTTTCTCCTTTGTGAGAATACGATTTTACAATGGCATTTTTAATTTTTTCAATGGCTTCTGTTTGAGGCAAAATTCCTGAAATGGCAAAGAAGCACGTTTGCAAAATGGTATTGGCTCTTTTCCCAAGATTGGCATCCTGAGCCACTTGGGTGGCGTCAATTAAATAAAATTTAGCTTCTTTTTCAATAATTCCTTCTTGAATTTGAACCGGTAATTTATCCCAAATTTCGTCTTTTGAATAAGGAGAATTCAACAAGAAGGTACCACCGTGTTTCAAGTCGGCAATCATATTGAATTTTTCAATAAAATTAAATTTATGACTGGCAATGAAATCGGCTTTATCAATTAAATAATTGGAATTAATTGGGTCTGGACCAAAACGCAAGTGAGAAATAGTCTGGGCTCCAGCCTTTTTAGAATCGTAAACAAAATAACCCTGAACATAATTATCGGTGGTTTGACCAATGATTTTGATGGAGTTTTTATTGGCTCCTACCGTACCGTCAGATCCCAAACCATAAAACATACAATTAATGGTTGTCGTTTTGGTATCAAATTTTGGATCATAATATAAACTTGTAAAAGTCACGTCATCATTAATACCAATGGTAAAGTGATTTTTAGGTTTTTTATTCAACAACTCGTCATAAATTCCTTTTACCATAGCCGGAGTAAACTCTTTGGAAGATAATCCATAACGGCCGGCAACTACAACAGGCATTTCTCTATCACTTTCAACAAGTGCGGTAACGATGTCTAAATAAAGAGGATCACCAACGCTTCCTGGTTCTTTAGTTCTATCTAAAACGGCAATTTTCTGAACTGTTTTTGGTAATTTATCAACAAAAGCTGCGATGGAAAATGGTTTGAATAAACGAACCAAAATAACTCCAACTTTTTCTCCATCAACCAACATAACGTCAAGAGCTTCTTTTACCGGACCTTCGGCCGATCCCATAATGATGATTACCCGTTCAGCTTCTGGATGACCTATGTAATCAAACAAATTGTATTTACGACCGGTATGCACGTAGAATTCGTCCATTATTTCCTGAACTACACCAGGAACTTTGTCGTAAAATAAATTGGCGGCTTCTCTAGCTTGAAAGAATACGTCAGGATTCTGGGTTGTTCCCCTTAAAACAGGATGATCCGGATCCAAAGATCTTTTTCTATGTTCCATCACCTTATCCTCTGGCATCATGGCTTTGATGTTATCATCTGTAATCCCATCGATTTTTGAAATTTCGTGAGAAGTTCTGAAACCGTCAAAAATATTCAAAAATGGAACTCTAGTTTTTAATGTGGCTACTTGTGAAATCAAGGCAAAATCGTGTGCTTCTTGAACTGATCCGCCAAACAGCATGGAAAATCCTGTTTGCCGGCACGCCATTACATCAGAATGGTCACCAAAAATAGATAGTGCATGAGTGGCAATTGTTCGGGCGGCAACGTGTATCACGCAAGGCAATAATTCACCTGCGATTTTGTACATATTAGGAATCATCAACAATAAACCTTGTGATGCCGTGAAAGTCGTGGTTAATGCGCCTGCTTGCAATGATCCGTGAACCGTTCCTGCGGCACCACCTTCACTTTGCAATTCAACAATTCTTGGAATGTTATTCCAAATGTTTTTTTGCTCTTTCGAACTGTAAAGTTCTGCATGTTCACCCATTGGCGAAGAGGGTGTAATAGGGTAAATAGCACAGACTTCATTTGTTTTGTGAGCAATGATAGCCACCGCTTCATTACCATCACAAATTAGTTTTGGGAAATTTCTATTCTTCATTTTATAAAGTTATTTTCACCATCTTCAATCTGCGACGATTCATTCAATCCACAAATTACTTGACAGCATTAATTTTAAGATTAAAAAAAGCTAAAAACCATTTTAAAGAGGAGTTTAGCTTTTTTATAAATTAGTTTTCACTATGCAACCACGCTTTTTTCGCTAACAGTTCTGTATCTGTTTCTACGTGATTTTCATCAAGTATACAACAGTCTACTGGACAAACGGAGGCACATTGTGGTTTGTCGTGGAAACCTTTACATTCCGTACATTTGTCTGATACAATGAAGAAAAACTCGTCAGAAATTGGGTCGTTTTCAGCATCTGCGTCAACTTCTTTACCCTTTGGAGTTTTTACCATTCCTTTTAAGGATGATCCATCTGAATAAGACCATTTGTCGTCTGGTTCATAAATTGCGTTGTTAGGGCATTCTGCAATGCAAGCATCGCAGTTAATGCAATCCTCTGTAATAATTATAGCCATGTTATTAATATTTATTAATTCCATGTAAATTTAAATGGAATTTTAATACATTTATATGATATAAATCATGTTTCATAGTGACGGCTAAAATTTATTTTTCAATTAATTTTAATTTACTCAATCGATGTATAAATTTAATGTATTTGAAATTAAAAGTGTAACTCATTTTGATATTTAATGCTTTACATGATACTAATCATGTTTTGTTCGAACAAGTGAAATTATATTTGACTCATCAATTTTTGCCTAAAAATCAATTTTAAATATTTATAATTATGATTGCAAATAAAATAAAAATTCAACCTGAAGTTCTTGAAGCAGTTGTAATTCGGTTTGTGGGTGATTCAGGTGATGGAATGCAGTTAACAGGAACACAGTTTTCTGATACTTCGGCAATGTTTGGTAACGATATTGCTACATTTCCCAACTATCCAGCCGAAATTAGGGCTCCTCAAGGAAGTTTATATGGAGTTTCAGGATTTCAAGTTCATATAGGTAGCGTCGAAGTGAGTACTCCTGGTGATAGCGTCGATTTATTGGTCGCAATGAACCCAGCCGCATTAAAAACTAATTTATATGCTTTAAAACCAGGTCATACTTTAATTGTTGATTCCGATTCGTTTACCAAAAAGAATTTAGACAAGGCAGAATATAGCACAAATCCATTAGAAGATGGAAGTCTTGAAAACTACCGAGTTATAGAAGTTGATATGACTTCATTGACTAAAGAAGCTTTGAAAGATGTCGAAGGATTAGATAACAAAACCATTTCTCGAAGTAAAAATATGTTTTCATTAGGCATCGTTTATTGGATGTATGATCGTTCGAAAGACCACACCATTGATTTCTTTAATCAAAAATTTAAGGACAAACCTAATCTTGTTGAAGCGAATACTAGAGTATTGAATGCAGGCTATTATTATGCCGAAACTTTAGAACTTATTCCCAATTCTTATACCATTTCTCCAGCGAAAATGCCAAGCGGAACCTATAGAATTATTATGGGAAACACCGCAACTGCTTGGGGATTTTTGGCCGCAGCCGAAAAATCGGGTTTAGAATTATTTTTGGGGTCTTATCCTATAACTCCTGCCACCGACATTTTGCATGAATTGGTAAAACACAAACATTTTGGCGTAAAAGCTTTTCAGGCAGAAGATGAAATTGCGGGTGTAACTTCGGCAATTGGTGCCGCTTTTGCAGGCGATTTAGCCATTACAACCACTTCGGGGCCAGGATTGGCTTTAAAAGGCGAAGCCATTGGTTTAGCCATAATGACCGAATTGCCTTTGGTTGTAGTAAATGTTCAACGTGGCGGCCCCTCAACAGGTTTGCCAACAAAAACAGAACAATCCGATTTACTTCAAGCCATGTATGGTCGAAATGGTGAAAGTCCCGTGATTGTTATCGCAGCAAGTACGCCCGCCAACTGTTTTAATTTTGCTTATGAAGCCGCTCGACTTGCCTTGGAACACATGACACCAGTTATTTTATTGACTGACGGATACATCGCAAACGGATCGGCGCCTTGGAAGATTAAAACCGTAGCCGAAATGCCAAACATTAAAACGAACAAAATTACCCAAGTTAAGGAAAATTGGCATCCTTATGATAGAGATGAAAAAACATTGGCTCGGAATTGGGCCATTCCTGGAACTCCAGGGTTGGAACATCGAATTGGCGGTTTAGAAAAAGATGCCGTTACCGGTAATATTTCTTATGAACCTTTGAATCACGAAACCATGATTGCTATTCGAGCAGAAAAAATTGAACGGGTTAAATTTAATATTCCAGACTTAGAAACCGAATTTGCCAGTGAAGGCGATTTATTGGTCATTGGTTGGGGCGGAACTTATGGCTCGCTACATTCAGCAGTGAAACAAATTAATGATGAGGGTTATAAAAACATTGGTTATGCGCATTTTAATTACATCAATCCAATGCCAAAAAACACCGCAGCTATATTGTCGAAATTCAAAAAAATTGTTGTTTGCGAATTAAACTCCGGTCAATTTGCCAGTATTTTAAAGACTAAGCATAGTCAATTTTATTTTTTACAATTCAATAAAGTTCAAGGATTACCATTTGCCAACAATGATCTTATTCAAAAATTTAAAGAACTAGTATAATTATGGAAACTACAGCTGTAAAAACATATACACTCAAAGATTTTACAAGTGATCAGGAAGTTAGATGGTGTCCTGGTTGCGATGATTACGTAATTTTGCGCACCATGCAAAAAGTGTTGCCAGAAATGGGAGTTGCAAAAGAAGACGTCGTTTTTGTGTCCGGAATTGGATGTTCTTCGCGTTTTCCCTATTATATGGAAACCTATGGATTCCACAGTATTCATGGTCGAGCTCCTGGAATTGCTTCGGGTGTAAAACTGGCAAATCCTAATTTAAGCGTTTGGATTACAACTGGTGATGGCGATGCAATGGCCATTGGTGGCAATCATTTTATTCATGTTTTACGCAGAAATATTGATTTGAATATCATTCTATTTAATAATGAAATTTACGGTTTAACCAAAGGACAATTTTCTCCAACTTCATTAATCGGTCAAAAAACAAAATCTTCCCCTTACGGAAACACCCAACCTCCTTTTTCTCCGGGTGAATTGGCTTTAGGAGCTCAGGCACGATTTTTTGCAAGAATTGGAGGCAATAATCCAAAGGAAATGGGGCAAATTTTTATGGAAGCACATCAATTTAAAGGAACTTCTTTGATTGAAATTTTACAAAACTGCGTGATTTTTAATGATGGCTGCTTCAATCACATTACAGATAAAGAAGTAAAAGAAGACAAACAGATATTCTTGGAACACGGAAAACCAATGGTTTTTGGAAAAAACAGAGACAAAGGTTTAGTTCTAAAAGGAGTAAAATTAGAAGTGGTAACCATCGGTGAGAACGGAATTACCCAAGAAGATTTGTTGGTTCATAATGCCAAAGAACAGGACTCAACCCTTCATTTTATGTTAATTAAACTAAAATACCCATTGGCAATGGGTGTTATCCGAAGTTTCGATGATGTTACTTTAGAAGAAAGGGAAGCCACTTTAACAGCACAAGTAAAAGCCAATTCTCCTTTCACCAAAACAGATGATTTATTCTTTTCAGGGGAAACGTATGAAGTAAAATAAAATTTATTACCCTATCGGATAAGTAGATTATTTAACGTAAATTTGCCTTTTTAAACAAACGAATAAATATATTAATGTAAATTTGCGTCCTATCGCAAACTATTAAAAGTAATAAATATGGGTTCAGAAGCAATTATAGTTTTCTTGATAGCTGGCATTGTTCTGGTTGCCGGTGCTAACTTCCTCTCTAATTTAATTTCACCAAAATCAGATAATTCACAAAAGCGGGAACCGTATGAAAGCGGTATGACAACTATTGGGCCTACATGGGTTCAGTTTAAAGTTGGCTATTATTTATACGCTATTTTATTCTTGGTTTTTGATGTCGAGGTTGCATTTTTGATTCCTTGGGCTGTTGTTTTCCAAAAAATTGGAATAGCCGCCTTTTATGAAATCATCATATTTTTAGTAATATTAGGTCTAGGCTTAGCCTACGCCTGGAAAAAAGAAGCATTAAAATGGGAATAAATAACACCCCTGATATACCCGCTGATTTCCCGGGAAAAGTAATCCCTGGAGGTAATGGAGCTAATATTTTAGTTACCTCATTAGACGAAATAATAAATTGGGGACGAGCGAACTCACTTTGGTCACTTTATTTTGGGACCAGTTGTTGTGCCATCGAAATGATGCAAACCGGAGCTGCTCGCCACGATTATTCCAGATTTGGTTTTGAAGTGGCAAGACCTTCTCCTAGACAAGCTGATTTAATTATTATTGCAGGTACCATAGTTAATAAAATGGCTCCTGTTTTACGTCGTTTATACGATCAAATGGCGGAACCAAAATACGTAATTGCTATGGGAGCTTGTGCTATTTCTGGAGGTCCATTTTATTACAATTCTTATTCTGTGGTAAAAGGAGCGGATCACGTTATACCCGTTGATGTATACGTGCCCGGTTGTCCTCCTCGTCCGGAAGCATTATTGGAAGGAATGCTAATGCTTCAAGCAAAAATCAAAACAGAAAGTATGAAAGCCAAAGTTTTCCCAATTGATGGGTTTGACGAAGGATTATAATATCAAAATTATGACTAACGAAGCATTACAAAATTTAATAAGTAGTTGGATTCCTGAATTAGAATTCAATGGAGAAAAATCACAGTTTTTAAATATTACAGTCCAACCTGCTCATTTGCACCAATTAATGACGCAATTAAAAAGCAATTCTGAAACGAATTTCGATTATTTGTTTTGCTTGAGTGGCGTGGATTGGGTGGCAGCATTAGGTGTTGTTTATCATCTAGAATCTACCACTCATAGACATCAATTAGTTGTAAAAGTAAAAACTGAAGATCGCGATAATCCAACATTTGATACGGTTTGCGATATTTGGTATACTGCCGAATTCCACGAACGAGAAGTTTTTGATTTCTTCGGAATAATATTCACTAATCATCCTAATCTACAAAGACTTTTTCTAACCGAAGACTGGGACGGTTTTCCTTTGAGAAAAGATTATGTAGATGAAATTAATATGGTTATCAAATAAGCAAAAATGGATACTACCACCATAAAAAACAACTTTAAATCCGAAGAATATCAAATTAATATGGGACCGCAACACCCAGCAACTCATGGCGTTTTGCGACTTTTATTGACTATTGACGGTGAAATAATTAAAAGAGTGGAACCAGATTTAGGATACATTCATCGTTCCATCGAAAAAATGTGTGAACGTGACAGCTACCAACAAATCGTGCATTTGACTGACAGAATGGATTATCTGTCGTCTCATATCAACAACGAGGCGGTTTGCCTAACTGTTGAAAATGCCCTTCAAGTTGAAGTTCCGGAACGCGTTAAAGTCATTCGAACCATTATTTCCGAATTAACCCGAATTGCTTCCCATACTTTATGGTGGGGAGTAATGGGAATGGATGTAGGAGCTTTGACAACTTATTTTTATGGTTTTAGGGATCGTGAAATGATAAATGATATTTTCGAAGAAACTTGTGGCGCTCGTTTGACGATGAACTACAACATTCCAGGCGGATTGATGTTTGACATTCACCCGAATTTTGTAAAAAGAACCAAAGAATTTATTGCCCATTTCAAAACAAAATTACCTGAATACGACACGCTTTTGACCGAAAATATCATTTTCCGAAAAAGGATGGAAGGCATTGGAATTTTGTCCAAAGAAGATGCGATTTCTTTTGGTGCCTCTGGCCCAGTAGGTCGAGCTTCTGGCTATTCTTGCGATGTGAGAAAACACCATTCATACAGTGCATATGACAAAGTAACTTTCAACGAAATCTTGAAAACCGAAGGAGATACTTATGCCCGCTACCAAGTTAGAATTCTTGAAATGTGGGAATCAATATCAATAATCGAACAATTAATTGATAATATTACAGAAGGTGATTTTTTTGCCAAAACCAATACCGTTATCAAATTACCCGAAGGTGAATATTACCAAAAAGTGGAGACTGCAAGAGGCGAACTAGGAGTTTATATTATTAGCACAGGTACTAAAAATCCGTATCGAATGAAATTTAGATCTCCTGGATTTTCCAATTTATCTTTATTAAATCATATTGCAGTTGGCGGAAAAATTGGGGATTTGGTGGCAACTATGGCAACTTTAGACCTTGTAATTCCTGATATTGACCGATAAAATTAATTCTATGAACATCACAAAAAATATTCACGAATGGCTTTTTAGCCTCATGCCGGAAACCACTGCAAGCATCGTTCAAATGGTATTGATTGCAGTCGTTTATTTAGGCATATTTGCAGTCGCCGGTCTATACTTGGTTTTACTTGAAAGAAGAGTTGCAGCTTGGTTTCAATTGCGACTTGGACCAAACAGAGTCGGTTACCAAGGATTGTTGCAAACTATGGCCGATGCCTTGAAACTAGTTTCCAAAGAGTTGACCGTTACCATAAAAGCAGACAAATTCTTGTACAATATAGCTCCTTATTTTGTTATCATTACTGCATTGATGGCGCTTTCCCTATTTCCTTTTTCGAAAGAATTTCAAGCCTTTGACATTAATATTGGTATTTTCTTTTTAACTGCCATATCCTCCATTGGAGTTATCGGAATTTTATTGGCAGGTTGGAGCAGCAATAACAAATTTGCCTTAATTGGCGCGATGCGAAGCGGTGTTCAAACGATTAGTTACGAATTATCCGTTGGATTATCGCTGTTGACAATGGTATTAATGACAGGCTCTTTACAACTATCGCAAATAGTCGAAGTTCAAAAAGGTGGCTGGCTTATAGTTCAGGGACACATTCCTGCAATTATTGCTTTTTGCATTTATATGATTGCCGGAACTGCCGAAACGAACAGAGCTCCTTTTGACTTAGTAGAAGCCGAATCAGAATTGGGTGCCGGTTTCCATACAGAATACTCGGGAATGAAGTTTGCCTATTTCTTCTTGGCTGAATTCATCAATATGTTCATCATAGCATCAATCGCCACCACTATATTTTTTGGAGCGTATTTATCCCCTTTTGGAATAAGCGAAAATATCCCTTTGTTGGGCGTGTTTTGGTTCTTGGCAAAAACATTGGTATTAATATTCTTGATGATGTGGTTCAGATGGACGTTTCCAAGATTAAGAATTGACCAACTTTTGGTGTTAGAATGGAAATATTTACTTCCGTTAAACCTGCTCAACTTGGTGTTAATGGCATTGATTGTTCTACTTAAATTAACCATTCATTTCTAAAATTATGAGTTATTTTTCAGATATATATAATGGCGTAAAATCGCTCCTAACGGGAATGAGTGTAACAGGAAAGTACTTTTTGCATGCAAGAAAAGGTGCTATTACTCAGCAATACCCAGACAATAGAGCGACTTTAAAAATGTTCGAACGCTTTCGTGGCGAGGTAGTAATGCCTCACGACGAAAATAACGAACACCGTTGTACAGGTTGTCAAAAATGTGAATTGGCTTGCCCAAATGGTAGTATTGAAATTATTTGGGACAGACAAGTGGATCCTGAAACCGGCAAAAAGAAAAAAATGATAGACCAGCATATTTACCATTTAGGAATGTGTACCATGTGCAGTTTATGTATTGAAGCTTGTCCGACGGATGCAATCAAATGGGCACAGAATTTTGAAAATTCCGTTTACGACAGAACAACCCTTACTCGAGTTTTAAACAAACCAGGATCGAAACTAATGCCTGGTGTAGAAGATTAATCTTATGGAAAAAATTGTATTTTATATCTTGGCATTGATAATGATTGTTGCTGCCATTGCTTCTGTAACGAGTCGCCAGATGCTTCGATCCGTTATTTATTTACTCTTTGTGCTTATTGGTGTAGCCGGAATTTACTTTTTGATTGATTACAATTTCTTGGCAGCTGTTCAATTGACGGTTTACGCAGGAGGAATTATAGTGTTGGTCATTTTCTCGGTTTTACTGGTACACCATATTGAAATGGAACTTGAAATGGCAAAATTGTCCAAAAAATTACTAACCGGACTGGTTTGTTTGATTGGACTTGGTGTTTTCTTGTCCGTAATTTATTCAACAAATTTTACTGTTGTCGAAAATGCTAAAACTACCGATGTTACCGATATTGGGATGGGTCTTTTAAGCTACGAAGCTGGCGAATTCATATTACCTTTTGAAGTGATCAGTATTCTATTATTGGCTGCAATGATTGGAGCAATAATCATTGGAAAAGGAGACAAACTAACTAAAAACGACGACACATTATGATAGCCGGAATTAGCATTTACGAAATTTTTACCCTTACTTCCATCCTATTTTTTATAGGGATTTATGGGTTTATTACAAGAAAAAACTTGATTTCGATTTTAATTTCTCTCGAATTACTATTGAATGCCTCAGCAATAAACTTTGTTGTCATCAACAAATATTTATATCCGGATGTTTTGCAGGGTGTTTTCTTTTCGATTTTTATTATTGCTGTGGCTGCCGCCGAAACTGCGCTGGCTGTTGCAATCATAATTAATCTATACAGACAAATTAGCTCTGTTGAAGTGAAGGAAACTGAAATTATGAAGTATTAATATTCATCAACTATGAACATATCTTATATATTATTTATTCCGTTTATTCCGCTGGCTGTTTTCTTGCTTTTGGGAATCTTTAATCAACAAATTAAACCCGCAGTTTCAGGATATATTGGCGTTTTTGGATTGTCAATCTCGGCTGCACTATCTTATTTTACGGCTTACCAATATTTTTTCGTCAATGGAAAAATAGATGGAGTTTACCAAACTTTTGTTGAAAAAACCGTGTGGATGAACTTCACCGACACCTTGCATATTGATATGGGTATTTTGATTGATCCAATAGCTGTGATGATGCTAATTGTCGTTTCAACTATTTCCTTAATGGTTCACATTTATAGCCGAGCTTATATGAAAGACGATGATGGTTATACCAAATTTTTTGCTTATTTATCGCTTTTTTCTTTTTCTATGTTAGGATTGGTACTGGCGACAAACCTTTTCCAAATTTATATGTTTTGGGAATTAGTGGGTGTTTCTTCCTTTTTATTAATTGGATTTTATTACACCAAACCTTCAGCTGTTTCAGCTGCAAAAAAAGCTTTTATTGTCACTCGATTTGCCGATTTAGGTTTTTTGATTGGGATTTTGATTATAGGATTTTACGCTGGAACATTTGATTTTCAAACTTTAAATGCTGTCAATTCAGGTGGAGAAGGCTTATTACTAAACTGGGCATCCACCTCTTTTATGGGAATGTCGGTATTTACTTGGGCATTAATTTTAATTTTTATCGGAGGAGCTGGAAAATCGGCAATGTTCCCTTTACACATTTGGTTACCCGATGCAATGGAAGGACCAACACCGGTTTCTGCATTGATTCACGCTGCGACAATGGTTGTCGCTGGAGTATATTTAGTGGCACGTTTATTCCCAATGTATTATTTTGTTGAAGGTGGATTCGTCTTGAACATTGTAGCTTATGTGGGAGCATTCTCATCCCTATTTGCTGCAGTAATCGCAATTACTCAAACGGATATCAAGCGGGTTTTGGCTTTTTCGACCATGTCACAAATTGGTTATATGATGCTGGCATTGGGTGTTTCAAGTTATAAAGGGGAAGAAGGCGTAGGTTATATGGCGTCAATGTTCCATTTGTTTACGCACGCCATGTTCAAAGCCTTATTATTCTTAGGTGCAGGTTCTGTTATTCACACGGTTCACAGTAATTATTTGAAAGATATGGGAGGTTTGCGCAAATATATGCCCATCACCAATATTACCTTTTTGATTGCTGCTTTGGCAATAGCCGGAGTGCCACCGTTTGCAGGATTTTGGAGTAAAGATGAAATCTTGGTAGCAGCCTTTGAAAAAAACCAATTGCTTTATTGTATTGGACTATTCGTGGCTGGACTTACTGCCTTTTATATGTTTAGACTTTACTTTGGAATATTTTGGGGAAAGGAAACCAAATACGCACACACACCACACGAATCTCCAATTGCAATGACATTTCCTTTACTTTTCTTGGCGTTAATGAGTATTCTGGCAGGATTTATTCCTTTCAGCGAATTCATAACTGCTGACAAAGTTGGGTTTGAAGGTCATTTAAATTATCCAATGGCCGCCGTTGCTGTAGGAACTGGATTAGTGGGAATCATCCTCGCTTGGGTTTTCTATAAAAAAGAAAATGACCTGGCCGAAAAGTTTGCCAATGCCTTTGGGATATTTTACAAATGGACTTTCAACAAATTTTACTTTGACGAAATATACCTTTTCGTTACCAAAAAAATAATATTCAATCTCGTAGCCGCTCCTATCGCTCTGTTCGACAAGAAATATGTTGATGGCACCATGGAAGGAATCGGAAACAAAACGGTATGGATTTCAGGGAAAATCAAAGGAATTCAATCAGGAAGATTACAAGATTATGCCTTATCTTTTGTTGCCGGGGTTGTTATTATTGGGATGGTTTTTATTTATTTATGGACAAACTAATAGATTAATATGGATATTTTATCACTTTTTATCATTGTTCCCGTACTAACAATTTTAGCTTTGGTTTTCACCAAAGGATTAAAACAAGCACGAATAACTGCGATGGTTGGCAGCTTCATTCAATTGGGAATGGCCATCAACTTGGTATTTGCCTATTTCAAGGAAAGAGCCTTTAACGATAGTATTATGCTGTTTACCAAAGATATGCTTTGGTTTAAAAATTTCAACATTCATTATGCCATTGGGGTTGACGGAATTTCTGTCGCTTTATTGGTATTGACTTCAATAATCGTTTTGGCAGGTGTTTTTATTTCCTGGAAAATGGAGGATTTGCCCAAGGAATTTTTCATATCCTTACTGGTTTTATCAAGCGGAGTCTACGGATTCTTCATTTCGATTGATTTGTTTACGATGTTTGTGTTCTACGAAATTGCCGTGATTCCAATGTATTTGTTAATTGGAATTTGGGGCTCGGGGCCAAAAGAATATTCTGCAATGAAATTAACGCTAATGTTAATGGGAGCTTCCGCCGTTTTATTGGTTGGAGTCTTGGGAATTTACCTCAATTCAAATGCCGACGGAGGCGCTTTGACTTTCAACATATTGGAAATTGCCAAAGTGCATATTCCGTTTGCAGCACAAAAAATATTTTTCCCTTTGACCTTTTTAGGCTTTGCCGTTCTTGGAGCTTTGTTTCCCTTTCACACCTGGTCCCCTGACGGTCACGCCTCAGCACCAACAGCAGTTTCTATGTTGCACGCGGGAGTTTTGATGAAATTAGGAGGATACGGCATCTTCAGAATCGCTATGTTTTTGTTGCCTTTAGGAGCAATCGAATGGTCTTGGTTTTTTATCATTCTAGCAGCGATTGGTGTGATTTATGGTGCTTTTGGAGCGGTGATGCAAACTGATTTAAAATACATCAACGCCTACGCCTCTGTGAGTCACTTAGGTTTGGTTTTGTTTGCCTTATTGACATTCAATAAAATTGCCTGGAACGGAGCAATACTTCAGTCACTTTCTCACGGATTATTAACAGCCTTATTTTTTGCCTTGATTGGAATGATTTACGGTAGAACCCACACTAGGGACATCCATAAATTGGGCGGTTTAATGAAAATATTGCCTTTCATTGGAGCTGTTTATGTAATAACTGGTTTGGCTTATTTAGGATTACCAGGATTCAGTGGTTTTGTCGCCGAGATGAATATTTTTGTGGGTGCTTTTGAAAATCCCGATAGGTTTCACCGAGTTCTGACCATTCTTGCAGTTTCATCAATAGTAGTGACAGCTGTATATATTTTAAGACTAGTTGGAAAAATTATGATGGGTCCAATTATAGATGAACATCACCATGATTTACCAAAAGCGACCTGGTATGAAAAAACAGGAATTTTATTGTTGCTGATTCCAATTGTAGCGATGGGCGTTGCACCACTATGGCTAAGTGATATGATTACAGCAAGTTTGCAACCGTTTATAAAAGGAGTATTAAAAATCTAAAATAGATAACCAAAATGAATTTCAATAGTTTTATAATAATGAGACAAGAAATTTTCCTATTGGCAATTATAGTATTGTTAATTGTAGGCGAAATTTTCATACCTAAAAACAAAAAAAGTTACATAGTTCATTTGACATTGTTTCTATTTGGTATTCATACCATATTAGGTTTTTTTCCTGTTGAGGAAACCAGTTTGTTTGGCGGAATGTTTCGCACCAATACGCTGATTCACTTTTTTAAAAACACGCTTAATATTGGTGTATTTATATTGTTGCTCCAATCTGCCGATTGGATTCAAGAAAAATTAGTAAAAGATAATAAAGGGACTGAATTCTTTATGCTAATGTTTTCTTCCCTTTTAGGAATGTATTTTATGATTTCGGCAGGAGATTTTCTAATGTTTTATATTGGTCTTGAATTGTCTACTTTACCCGTGGCGGCTTTGGTAGCTTGGGAAACTTCCAAAAGAATATCAAGTGAGGCTGGAGTTAAATTTATTCTTTCAGCGGGATTGGCATCAGGAGTTTCCTTGTTTGGAATCTCGTTATTATATGCAGCAACTGGCTCGATTTATTTTGCAGATATCATTGGAGTCATTACCTCAAACAACTTGACAATATTAGCTTTTGTCTTGTTTTTCTCGGGATTAGCTTTCAAAATATCACTAGTTCCTTTCCATTTCTGGACAGCCGATGTGTATGAAGGAGCGCCTATTAGTGTTGCCTCCTATTTATCGGTAATTTCAAAAGGAGCAGCCGTATTTATTTTGATGATTCTAATGTTTACCATTTTTAAACCATTGATGCATGTTTGGGAAAATATCATTTATATAATAGCACTCGCCACAATGTTCATTGGTAATTTATTCGCCATTCGACAACAAAATATGAAACGTTTCTTGGCTTTCTCTTCGATTGCGCAAGCTGGTTTTATATTGTTAGGATTAATAACAGGGACACAATTAGGTACAGCAACTGTAGTTTATTTTGTATTGGTGTATGTATTTTCCAACTTAGCTGCTTTTGGAGTGGTTCAAGCCATATCATTGCAAACGGGAAAAGAAAATAGAGACGATTATAATGGCTTATACAGAACGAATCCTAACTTAAGTTTAGTGATGATGTTGGCTTTATTTTCCTTGGCAGGAATCCCTCCTGTAGCAGGTTTTTTTGGTAAGTTTTTCTTATTCACAGCAGCTGCAAGCAAAGGATATTATTTACTCGTATTCTTGGCAGTGGTCAACGTAACCATTTCCCTTTACTATTATTTATTGGTAATCCGAGCGATGTTCATTAGAAAAAGCGATAATCCAATACCTTTTTTCAAAAACAAGATTTATATGCGTTTGGGATTAGTAATCACAGTTCTCGGCATCTTGCTTCTAGGTTTATATAGCCCATTATACGATTACATTTTTGAATTAAGCAACGTTTTTAATAAATAAGTTATGGCATCATTAGACGGAAAACATTCATTTGGAAGCATCGGAGAAACAAGAGTCACTTTTGTCGAAAAAGGCCTTGACGAAAACCGCAGGGATTTCTTGAAACAACTCTTAGAACACAACGGATTTGAAGTTGTAACCGAAGAAGAAACGAAAAAGATGGAAGAAGATCCACAATTATATACCGTGGCCGTAACCGATATGGTTTTCAATCCTACAATCTGGATTTTCGAACGAAAAATGAGAACCTTGGATGGACATAAAGTAACGCAAGATTACTGGTTTCAAAGAACCACTGATACAAAACCGCAGTATTGGAAGAATTCATAAAAACAGAAAATCTTTAATATTTTATCTTAACTTTATACTGATAAATCCCAAATCAAACTGTGGAATTATCAGTATTTTTTTTTGTAAAAAATAAAAACCAAATTATGAATTTATTTGAAGAAACAAATGATTGGGCTGAGAAATTAGCCCCAATTCTGAAGAAATACAAAGGCCGAAAACATCCGTTGGATTATCATAATGTATACCAATTGGTCGTAATGGTTGTCCTATCCGCCCAGGATTCCGATGCCAATATCAACAAAATTGCTTCTGCCCTGTTTGAAGCTTTTCCCAATATGGAAAGTCTGTCCGTTTCAAATGTGGAAGCATTAATTCCTCATATTTCCAAAGTCCGGAATTTCGGCACCAAAGCCAATTGGATTATTGAAATTGCTAAAACCATCAAAAAAGACAAAAATATTCCGCTAACAATGGATGGTTTGACCACGCTAAAAGGCATCGGACGTAAATCAGCCAATGTCATTATGCGAGAAGCAAACGTTCCTGCAGAAGGAATCATCTCCGACTTACACGTAATTCGTGTGGCTCCCAGAATTGGATTAATCCCCGAAACCAAAGACGGAATCAAAGTCGAAAAGAAACTGATGCAAATCTTGCCAAAAGCAATTTGGGGAGAAATGGGTATGGCAATTTCGTTTCTGGGAAGAGAAATTTGTCGGCCAACACCTAAATGTGAGGAATGCCCAATTAATGGGGTTTGCAAGTATTATAAAGAGAATTGATAACAAATACTACATTCCCGCTCCGCAAAGAGTTCGTGAAAAAGCTGCGCAAATGTCTCCTGACTTTGCGCAATTTTTTTTAATTCTTGATAAAATTTAAGTGATGAAATAAGATAGGGATAAGAGATTAATCACTA
>CAIOTL010000175.1 GCA_903861155.1 uncultured Bacteroidota bacterium | reverse complement strand
AGGGTTTTTTGTTTATATTTTTTTAGAAAAAATAAAGTAAAACCCAAGCAGTTATGTGGGAGAGTATGTCGTCGCCTTTCTTTATGGAGTCCCAACCTTTTCAGGTTGGGGCTCTTTCTTTTTATAAGAAGTTAAAAAAAATACCTGAAGCCCACTGGGCTTCCTGCTCTTAATCTTAAATGTCGCCTTTGCTTCGCCCGTTCGGCTAAAGCCTCGGGTTTTTTGTGTTTTATAGGTTTTGTGATTTTTATTCACAACTTTTAGGATTTATTCAGTTTATATTTAAAGACTTTGATAAATGTCCTATATTTATCAAAAATAAATTTTATATAAGTTTTTAAACTTTTGATACATATAAATATATGAAAAGAAGAACCTTTTTAACCACGACAACTTTAGCTACTGTCGGTATAGCCACACTCCTTGTTGAAGGTTGTCATGATTCAAAAAATAGTATTGGAGATATAAGAGTTGATGAAGATTCAAATGGAACATTTGATCTTGATGAAGCAACCATCAGCAGTTTAATAAAGAAATTAGATTCGGGTACGTATAGTTCAGAACAATTGGTGAAATTATATTTGAAACGAATTAATAACGTTGACAAAAGCGGTCCGCAATTAAATGCAATTATCGAAATCAATCCGGATGCTGCGCAAATTGCTAAACAAATGGATAGTGAAAGGAAATCGGGTAAATCAAGAGGTCCTTTACATGGGATTCCAGTAGTGATAAAAGATAATATAGATACTGCGGATAAAATGCAAACTACCTCAGGTTCTTTGGCAATGGCAGGTAATTTTGCTCGAAAGGATGCTTTTATAGTTAAAAAATTGCGTAATGCAGGTGCAATAATTATTGCTAAAACCAATTTAAGTGAATGGGCTAATTTTCGTTCTACTCAGTCCAGTTCAGGGTGGAGTAGCAGGGGAGGACAAACCAAGAATCCATATTTTTTAGATCATAATCTATGTGGTTCTAGTGCAGGTTCTGGGGTAGCTGTATCAGCCAATCTTTGTGTAGTTGCAGTTGGAACTGAAACAGATGGTTCAATAGTTTGCCCAGCATCCGTCAATGGAGTAGTTGGCATTAAACCTACGGTTGGGTTAGTAAGTCGTTCAGGAATTATTCCCATATCAAAAAACACAGGACACTGCTGGGCCAATAGCGAGAACTGTTACCGATGCAGCGATTTTATTAGGGGTACTTTCGGGGATTGATGATTCCGATTCAATTACGAATGAAAGTAGCGGAAAAAGTCTTTCGGACTATAAACCCTTTTTAGATGTTCACGCATTGAAAGGAAAACGCATTGGAGTTGAAAAAAAACCGCAAGGCAACAATCAATTTATTAATGCACTTTTAGAGAAAGCCATTCATCTTCTTCAACAAAAAGGGGCTACGATTATTGAAATTGAATATGTAGATCAAATAAATGCACTTAGTGCATTTGAATTTGAAGTCATGCAATATGAATTTAAAGAGGGATTGAACCATTATTTAGCTACGGCGCACGCAAAAGTAAAATCTTTAAAGGGAGTTATTGATTTTAATAAGGCTAATGAAGATAAGGCTATGCCTTATTTTAAGCAAGAAACATTAGAAAGTTCCAATTTGAAATTGGGACTTCATGAAAAAAAATATGTAGAGGCTTTGAATGAGAGTCATAACGGTAGCAAGAAAATTTTAGATTCTGTTTTTAATGAAAATAAACTTGATGCCATTTGCGGAATAACAATTGGTCCTGCATGTAGCACGGATCAAATTTATGGAGATCGCTGGGGAAATTCTTTAACGATGCCTGCAGCAGCTAGTGGTTATCCACATATTACAGTTCCGGGTGGAAAAGTTTATGATTTACCGGTAGGTTTGTCCTTTTTTGGTACTGCTTATAGTGAGCCAAAACTAATAGGAATTGCTTTTGCTTATGAACAAGCCTCAAAAAACAGAGTCAAGCCAGAATTTAAAAAATCGTTTTTGTAATTAGTTGTTGTTTTGAATAAACTGCCGGAATTTTTCAATTACTGCAAGGTTGCCCAATATTTTACGATGTCACAATCCTTCGGTTAAGAATAGTTTTCCGTTTTTCAAGTGTTTGTGAATGTGAATTCCTACTTCCACCGGAACTTCATTGTCGTTTTTGTCGTGAATTACCAGAACCGGAATTGAAACTTCCATTGCCGATTTGTAAGCGGAATAATTGTCCATTTCTTTACCATATTTTTTCTCGAAATGCAACCGCAATTGTTCGCTTTCACTAAGTTTTAATTCTAATTTTGCTACAAAATCATCCAGAATATCCTGAATAATATCAACGCTTCCTATAATTTCAAAACAATTTATAGGTAATCCTTTTTAACTGCATTTAGCAATGACATTCCACCCAGAGAATGACCAACAGCGGCTTTAAAGGGCCCAAACTGTTTCTCGATTTCTACAATTGTTTCTACAAATTCAGACATTATTGTGGTTTTTTCTGGGGATTTTCCGTGGGCTGGTGCATCAAAACTAATTGTAGAATAGCCTACTTTTAATAATTCATCTGCTATCTTGAATAGTTGGGTTCCTCGTCCTGACCATCCATGCGCCAGCAAAATTTTCTTCTCACTTTCTCCATATTGATAGAGCATAACTTTTTTGTTAACTGCCCGAATTTCAATTAATTTTTGTTTGCTTTTGCTATCCATTTCTAATTCCCTTTTTGGAATGGTATGTTTTGTAGGTGTCGTGAATAATTTAGCCATAAAGAATGTTATTAATTTAGGTGAAATAAAAGAGATAAATTTACTACTTAATCGAATTAGTTTAGGAATTTTGAAAGATTGTGGCTGATTAGTGGTTTTTTTTGGCATTTCAATAAATTTTATATCAAGCTGTATTTTTATATTTTTTTTACTAAATTTAGAAAACATAAAATTAGCATAATTTATAGGTTTAATGAGAATTTATAAATAATATTGAAATCTTTAAATACTGTAAATTAATTTAAGAAGGTATCGTATAATTTAGAATTATAATATACCAAAATTTCTAATATGGAAATATTTCATATCGCTGCAGAGTGTTATCCTGTGGCAAAAGTTGGTGGGTTAGGAGATGTAGTTGGTGCCTTACCTAAGTATCAAAGTAAAATGGGACACCTTGTTAGAGTGGTGCTTCCTCGTTATGAAACTAAGTTTATTGAAGAAAATGTGTTTCAATCTATTTATAATGGTCATGTTAAATTGGGAAATTTTAATTTTCCTTTTACCATTATAAAAGAAATAAATGATAAGCTAGGATTTGAATTATATTTAGTGGAAATCTCAGAACTATTTGACAGAAAAGAAGTTTATGGTTATGAAGATGATAGTGAGCGGTTTTTAGCTTTTCAGATTGCAACTTTAGATTGGATAGTTACTAGAGAAAAAAATCCAGACGTTATTAATTGTCATGATCATCATACAGGTTTGATTCCATTTATGATGTTAAATGCTTATAAATATTTGAATTTACAAAATGTGCCAACGGTTATTACCATACACAATTCAATTTATCAAGGGCAATTTGGTTTTGATAAATTGTATTATTTACCTGATTTTGGTTTAGCAAAAGTAAATGTTTTAGAATGGGATAATAGAATTAATTCATTGGCTACAGCTATAAAATGCGCCTCAGCAGTGACCACAGTTTCTCCAAATTATCTGAATGAAATTAATTATTATGCCTATGGTTTAGAATATTTATTTAATCTTGTAAGATATAAATCCAAAGGGATTTTAAATGGAATAGATGTTGAAGTTTGGAATCCTGCTTTTGATAAAATGCTTTCAACCAACTATTCCATTACGAATTTTGTCAAGGGAAAGCAGGGAAATAAAGAATGGTTGTGTAGCCAATTTGATTTAGACCCTACAAAACCCCTTTTTAGTTTCATAGGAAGGTTATTGGAAGAAAAAGGAGCTGATTTATTGACACACGCTGCGGCATTGGCTTTGTCTGAAAATTATAAGGAAATTAATATTCTGATTTTAGGATCTGGAAACCAAGAAATTGAAAATCAATTGAGCCATTTATTAGCCAGTTTTAAGGGTAATTATAATGTTTTTATTGGTTATGATGAAGAATTGGCTCATCTGATTTATGCGGGTTCTGATTTTTTATTAATGCCTTCAAAAGTGGAACCTTGTGGTTTAAATCAAATGTATTCCATGCGATACGGAACAATTCCTGTTGTAAGAAGAACTGGGGGATTAAAAGATACTGTAATCGACTTTGAAGATGGAGGAAACGGAATTTGTCACGATCAAGCATCAATAACTGATATTTGCTACTCGATTCAAAGAGCAGTAAATTTATATAAAGATAAGAAAAAGCTAAATAAAGTTCGAAAAATAGGGATGATTAGGGATCATTCTTGGGAAAATGTTTGCAAAGAATATATAGAATTGTATAATTTAATAATTAATATAGTATGAAATCTAAAAAGAAAAATGTAATCGCAATTATTCTTGGCGGAGGCCAAGGATCAAGATTGTCTCCGTTAACAGAGTCGCGTTCAAAACCAGCAGTTCCCATTGGAGGAAAGTATAGATTAGTTGATATTCCAATTTCAAACTGTATGAATTCAGATATTTATAGAATATTTGTATTGACGCAATTTAATTCGGCCTCTTTAAATGCACACATCAAGAACACCTATCATTTTAGTATTTTTAGTCATGCTTTTGTTGATATTTTGGCTGCAGAACAAACTCCTGATAATCCGACATGGTTTCAAGGAACTGCAGATGCTGTAAGACAATGTATGCCCCATTTTTTAAACCATGAATTTGATTATGCTTTGATATTATCAGGAGATCAATTGTATCAAATGGATTTGAATGAAATGATTGAAGAGCATATAAAAAATGAAGCAGATATCTCAATTGCCACTTTACCAGTAAATGAAAAAGATGCTCCTGAATTTGGAATATTAAAAACAAATTCAGAAAGTTGTATCGAATCTTTTATCGAGAAACCCGCAAAAGAGATTTTACCAGGTTGGAAATCAGATGTAAGTGAACAAATGAAAAGTGAAGGCAAACATTATTTGGCCTCGATGGGAATTTATATTTTCAATAAAAAATTGTTAGTAGATATTATGTCAAATCCTAACAGTAAAGACTTTGGAAAAGAAATAATACCTCAAGCAGTTGGACATAAAAAGATATTTAGTTTTCAATATGAAGGATATTGGACTGATATTGGGAATATTGACTCCTTCTTTGAAGCAAATATTGGGTTGACAGATGATGTGCCTAAGTTTAATTTATTTGACAATGAGAACAAAATATTTACCAGACCAAGATTATTACCACCTACAAAGTTCAAAAGAACTAATATAGATCGTTCTTTAGTTTCTGATGGTTGTATCATAAATGCAAAAGAGGTCATTCGTTCTGTAATAGGAAATCGTTCTAGAATTGGGGATGACACTGTTATACAAAATAGTTATATTATGGGTAATGATTTTTATCAAAACATTGATGATATGAAAGAGGCTGTTAAAAACCACAAACAGTTAATAGGAATTGGAGAAAGATGTTTTATAAATAATGCTATTGTAGATAAAAATTGTAAAATTGGTAATGATGTTCATATTAATGGAGGTAAACATTTAGAAAATTCATCAACTGGATTATATGTTATTAAAGATGGGATTGTAGTTGTTAAAAAAGGAGCCGTTTTACCCGATGGTTTTACCATTAAATAATGTAAAAACTATTTTTGAATACTATTTTTGTTATATTTATTTGAATTTTAAAAATACAAAATGCAGAAACAAACCCGAATTGTAATTGAAGATGTTTTGCCACAATTAGATGGTGGTATTAATCCAATTAAAAGAATTGTTAATCAAAAAGTAAATGTGACCGCGGCAGTGTTTTCTGATGGTCATGACATTGTGGAATGCTGTGTCAAATTCAAACACGAAGGTGATGAAAAGTGGCAGGAAGTTCGGATGGCTCCAAAAGAAAACGACGAATGGTTTGCTGATTTCAAAGTAGGAAAACAAGGTTTCTACACTTATTTTATTGAAGGTTGGGTAGATTATGCCTTGAATTGGCAACATGGAACTGAGCGAAAAATTCGGGATAATCAACACGTAAATTCAGAATTATTGGAAGGTGCAGAATATTTGAAATCAGTCATAATATTTGCCGACGATTCTGAAAAAGAATATCTTGAAAAAGTGGTAGCTTATTTCACGAATGAATTCGATTATGACAAAGCTATTCAGGAAGTAACTTCTTCCCATTTGCAACATGTTTTCAAGAAATATCCTATCCGTTTGTTGGAAAATAAATCATCGGAATTAAAGGTTTATGTTGATCGGAAAAAGGCTTTATTCAGCACTTGGTACGAGTTTTTTCCGCGTTCGGCTTCAGCCGAAGAAGGAAAACACGGCACTTTCAAGGATTGTGAAAGATTATTGCCAAGAGTGGCTTCAATGGGTTTTGATACCTTGTATTTTCCGCCAATCCATCCTATTGGAGAAGTGAATCGTAAAGGAAAAAATAACGATACTAATGCAAAATCGGGTGATGTGGGTTCGCCTTGGGGAATAGGTTCTCAATATGGTGGGCATAAATCAACACATCCGGAATTGGGTAGTATTGATGATTTCAAATCTTTGGTTCAAAAAGCAAAGGATTTAGGGATTGAAGTTGCTATGGATTATGCCTTGCAAGCCGCGCCAGATCACCCATATGTGAAAAAATTTCCACAATGGTTCAAGTGGCGCCCAGATGGGACGGTACAATATGCCGAAAATCCCCCCAAAAAATATCAAGATATTTTACCAATTTATTTCGAAAGTGGCGACTGGAAAAATCTCTGGAAGGAATTGTTGGATGTTGCCTTATTTTGGATAGAAGAATGTGACATCAAAATTTATAGAGTCGATAATCCACATACAAAACCATTCTTTTTTTGGGGTTGGTTAATTGGCGAAATCAAGAAAAAACATCCTGATGTTTTGTTTTTGGCGGAGGCTTTTACACGTCCGAAAATCATGAATGAATTGGCGAAGCAAGGATTCACCCAATCGTATACTTATTTTACTTGGAGAAATTCTAAAAAAGAATTGACCGAATATGTTGAAGAATTAACTCAGACAGAACAAAAAGAATTTTACCGTCCGAATTTTTGGCCCAATACACCGGACATCAACCCTTTTGCCTTGCAAAATGGGAATGAATCCATTCATCTTCAAAAATATTTTTTGGCGGCTACTTTGAGTTCTAGTGTTGGAATTTATGGGCCTGTTTTTGAATATAGGGTTTCAGCTCCAATGGCTCCTGGGAAAGAGGAATATTTGGATTCTGAAAAATATGAATATTATAAATGGGATTGGGAGAAACAGAATAAAATTACGACTTTAATCACTCGAATTAATACTGTCAGAAATGAGCAGTCTTCTCTTCAACAGACAAATAATATTATTTTTTGTGATACCAATAATGATCAAGTACTATCCTTTTATAAATTTGATGATGAGAAACAAAACGAAACTATAATGGTTGTTAATCTTGATGCGTTTAACACAAGTAGGGCGATGGTTAAACTTCCAAATAATTTATTGGGGAATCTACCCATTAAGATTTCGGATTTAATTACTGGAAATAATTATGTTTGGAACAAGGAATGGAATTTTGTGGAACTATCCTCTGAATTGCCTTTTCATTTATTTAAAATCCAACGATAATGAAAGAAAACAAGGTTAACGATGAAGAATTTCAAAATTCATTTGTTTTTAAAACAGATTGGAAAAATGCGTTTGAAGACAATGAATTTGTAAAGGTTTTTTCTTCAGATATCCTTGAGAATTATATTATCAATAAACGTTGGTATGGAGGTAAAGCGAGTACTTTAAAGTATATTGAAGTGGTTGATTTTTTCAAAATTACTTCAAAAGACAACACCTATTATGGCGTTTTACTAGAGGTTAATTTTAAAGAAGCGTTTTACCAGCACTATTTTATGCCTCTTGCTTTTATGGCAGAAGAAGAGCTAGATACCAACACAATAATTGCTCCCCTGAAAATGAATGGTCAAGATGGATTTCTTGTTGATGCACTTCATCAAGAGGATTTTAGGAAATTGTTGTTCGAAAAAATTGTTCATTCTGGGGATAAATCGGATTCAAAAGTTAAATATCATAGTGGTGAAAAATTGGAAGACAAAGAATATAAAACTTCCAAATTTATGGGAGTCGAACAAAGCAATACTTCCATAATATACAATACTTCTATGGTATTGAAGATTTTCAGAAGAATCTATATCAGCACAAATCCTGATTATGAAATCAGCCGTTTTCTTACTGAGAAAATGGATTTCAAGAGTTCTCCGGCTTATATGGGAAGCATTAGCGTGGCTTTGACTGAAGGAAATATTACGCTTGGATTGATGCAAGAATTGGTTTCCAATCAGGGTGATGCCTGGAAGTTTATGCTTGGGGAAGTCGACAAGATATTCGAAAATCTGAAGTATAAAAAAATAATCATTTCCAAATTGCCCGATATTGAGTTATTCAAAAGGCTAAAAATTCATTCGGTGCCACACGAAATTATCGATTGGGCTGGTTTGAGTATTTTTATGAGTATTCAAAAATTGGCGACACGCACAGCCGAAATGCATATTGCGTTAGGAGGTGACATTCATGATACCTCATTTACAACAACTACCTATAACAGTGATTATACTGTTTGGCTCAAAAACAGGTTGACTTACCAGTTTCAAAACCGGTTGAATATTCTAGAAAATAACCTTCATAAACTCGATGGATTGGCTCTGGAATTGGCCAACCAGTTTTTGTCCAACAAGAAAGAGATTAGAAAATTGTTTTTAGATTTCGATTGGACGAAAATGAAATCGGAACGAATTCGCATTCATGGTGATTATCATTTGGGGCAGGTTTTGGTCAATGGTGACGATTTTTGCATCCTTGATTTTGAAGGTGAACCCGAAAGCACGATTCGCGATCGAAAAGTAAAACAACCTCCTTTGAAGGATGTTGCGGGAATGTTTCGGTCATTCCATTATTCCATTTATGCCACGATTTTCAATAATGTCGATAAATATCCTTATGAGCAGGAAGAACTTTTCCAGGCGGGGGAAATTTTGTTCAAGTATTTTGTGGGTGTTTTTATCCAGACTTATACTGATGTTGCACAAGCTGGAAATTTAAACATTGGTTACAAAAAAGAAATTGATTTCTTATTGAAATATTGCCTACTCGAAAAAGCAGTTTATGAATTGGGATATGAATTAAATTCTCGTCCTCGTTGGGCTGTTATTCCTTTGACTGGAATTGCGAGTATTATGGAGTTTAATGATAAACTCCAATCATAAAATTAAGAATGTTAAAAAAATAAAGAAAAATAACAAAATTAAAATGAACAAAGTACAACCCTATTCCCTTTTTACCGATTTCGACATTGATTTATTCAAAGCAGGAAAACATTTTAGACTATTCGAAAAACTAGGCGCCCATCTTTTGGAAGTTGATGGGGTAAAAGGTGTTTATTTCGCAGTCTGGGCACCATCAGCACGATCTGTTTCTGTGGTTGGAGATTTTAATTATTGGATTCAGGGCGAACACAAATTGCAAGTACGTTGGGATTCATCAGGAATTTGGGAAGGATTTATTCCTGGAATTGAAAAAGGATCAACCTACAAATATAAAATCCAATCCAACAATGGAGGAATTATCACCGAAAAGGCAGATCCATTTGCTTTATACTGTGAAAAACCTCCTCATACTGCCTCTGTCATTTGGGATTTAGATTACAAGTGGAAAGACAAAAAATGGATGGATACACGTAAAGAACATAATGATTTAGATAAACCTTATTCGGTTTACGAAGTGCATTTGGGTTCTTGGAAACGCAATTCAGAAGGAAAATTTCTGACGTATCTTGAATTAGCTGAAGACTTAGTAAATTATTTAAAAGAAACAGGCTTCACTCACGTTGAGTTTATGCCAATAATGGAATATCCATATGATCCGTCTTGGGGTTATCAGTTAGTTGGTTATTTTGCACCAACATCCCGTTTTGGAAAGCCGCAGGATTTTATGCTTTTGGTCGATAAATTGCATCAGGCCGGAATTGGAGTAATTCTGGATTGGGTTCCTTCCCATTTTCCAGATGACGCACACGGTTTGGGGTTTTTCGATGGTTCTAATCTTTTCGAACACCCAGACCGCAGAAAAGGCTATCATCCAGATTGGAAAAGTTTAGTTTTTAATTACGGAAGAAACGAAGTGCGTTCTTTTTTAATTAGTAATGCCATTTTTTGGTTACAACATTATCACGCCGATGCGCTTCGAGTGGATGCCGTGGCTTCTATGTTATATTTGGATTATTCCCGGAAAGACGGTGAATGGGAACCTAATATTTATGGAGGTAGAGAAAACCTAGACACTATAAGTTTTCTTAAGGAATTCAACGAGGCTGTATATTCCAGTTTTGAAGGAGTTCAAACTATTGCCGAGGAAAGTACTTCTTTTCCAATGGTTTCCAGACCAACATTCGCTGGCGGATTAGGTTTTGGAATGAAATGGATGATGGGTTGGATGCACGATACTTTGGAGTATTTTCAAAAAGAAACGGTATATAGAAAATACCATCAGAATGATTTGACTTTTTCTATGACTTATACTTTTTCTGAAAATTTTATGTTGCCGCTTTCTCATGATGAAGTGGTTTATGGAAAAAAATCCATCGCAGGAAGAATGCCTGGAGACGAATGGCAAAAATTTGCTAATTTAAGATTGCTATATGGCTATATGTTTATGCATCCTGGAACAAAATTATTGTTTATGGGAAGCGAATTCGGACAAAGTGCCGAGTGGAATTTTGAAGGAAGTTTAGATTGGCATTTATTGCAATATGATTTCCACGAAGGAATTAAAAAAACAATAACTGACCTGAATGCTTTGTATAAATCGCAACCTGCATTACACGAAAAACAGTTCAGCCCAGAAGGGTTCGAATGGATTAATTACTCAGATCATCAAAATGCCGTGATGACTTTTATTCGAAAAGGAAACAAGCCGGAAGATAACGTGATTGTAGTTTGTAATTTCACTCAGGTTGTTCGTCAAAACTACCGTATTGGTTTGCCGAAAAAAGGAAAACTAAACGAAATTTTCAATAGCGACGAGGTTGCTTATGGAGGAAGTGGACTGAAAAATCCGAAAAAATTAACCGTTGAAGCATTGCCTTATGATGGAAGAGATTATTCAATTGAATTGCTTTTACCTCCTTTGAGTGTAACTGTTTATAAATTTGCATAAATATTACTCTTATTATAATACCCCTTTTTATAGTTGGTTTTTATGAAAAATCAACTATAAAAAGGGGTATTATTAATGTTATAGTAAAAGTTTTTTTTAGGTTTATTT
>CAIOTL010000174.1 GCA_903861155.1 uncultured Bacteroidota bacterium | reverse complement strand
ATTATATTTAGAACTTTAGATTCAATACCCATTGCTAATAGTCAATTTTGAGATTAGTATTCTGTGATGTAAATAAAAAACCGATCTATTTATGAAACTTTTCTTAATATTTTTATTTGCATTGTTCATGAATTCAACTTCATCCTATTCACAAATTAAGCCTTTATTTGATATAAATAAATTGCAACTAAATTGGGAATTGATTGCCAATAATTATAATAGAACACCAATTGCAGCAAAGTCTTCTCTTAAGTTTACAAACAAAGGGAATGCACTTTTCCCATCTTCAGGGTGGACTATTTATTTTAATTATAGCCGAAAAATTTTGCCAAATTTATCTGTGAAGGATTTTATTGTCACACATATTAATGGTGATTTTTATCAAATAAAACCTAGCATTAATTTTCAAGGATTAAATCCCCATCAAAGTATAGAATTTTCATTTCTCACTCAAGGTATGGTGCTTAATCTTACTGCTACCCCAGCGGGATTTTATGTCGTTTGGGATACAAATCCCAAAAAAGGCTATAGCATTAAAGACTATATTATGAAAACTATTGAGGATCCTTCTGTAAATTTTATTAATGCCGAAACCACTTACGACAATAATAAAGTAATCGAAGATATTTCTATAGATAGTTTGCCAAAGATTTTTCCAACTCCAACAAAATTCAAAAAAATTCAAGGTAAATTTGTTTTGGATGAAAATGCTAGGATTAGTACAGATCAAGAATTTTCGAATGAAGCTCTGTATCTTTCGAAAGAGTTAAATAAAGTTCTGGAAAGTAAAATTCACTTGGATTCAATCAGTTCTATAGATAGACAAATCATATTGCAAAAAGCCGATTTTGGGAAAGATGAATATGTTCTTGACATCCAGAACGATAAAATCAAAATTTCAGCCTCTACACCCAGTGGAATTTTCTATGGAATTCAATCCTTAAAATCATTATTTCCGGTAGATTCTTGGAAAAAAAAATCAAAGTTAATAGCAATTGACAATTGTTACGTAAAAGATGAACCACGATTTGAATATCGAGGTTTAATGTTTGACGTGGCTCGAAATTTTCAAAGAAAAGAAACTATTTTTAAGATCCTTGACGCTATGTCATTGTATAAAATGAATGCTTTTCACTTTCACTTTAATGATGATGAAGGTTGGCGAATTGAAATTCCATCATTGCCAGAACTAACCCAAGTTGGTTCCAATCGAGGATTTACTTTGGATGACGAAGACTTTTTGCAGTCTTCATATGGGACAGGTCCAAACACGGGTGTTTTTCCTAGCAGTGGTTATTATACGAGGCAAGATTTTATAGAAATTTTAAAATATGCTACCGAAAGACATATTCAGGTAATTCCCGAAATTGAATCGCCAGGACATAGTCGTGCAGCAATAAAAGCGATGGATTCACGGTATGACAAGTTTATGAAATTGGGAAATCAACAAGAAGCCGAACGGTATTTACTTCGTGACATTAATGATAAATCGATTCATTCCTCGGCGCAATATTGGACAGATAATGTGATGTGCGTGGCTTTGCCATCGACTTATACTTTTATGGAGAAAGTAATTGACGAAATTTTATTAATGTATGAAGATGCCAATGTGCCTATCTCTACCATTCATCTTGGTGGAGACGAAGTGCCTTTAGGAACATGGAAAGGTTCACCATTGTGCAATGCATTAATTGCCGAGAATAGCCAACTGAATTCTACTGATGATCTTTGGTACTACTATTTTGATAAAATGAAAAATATATTCACTAAACGTAATCTTTCGGTTTCTGGCTGGGAAGAAATTGCAATGCGAAAAACGGTTATGGATGGAAAAAATACCTTTATTCCAAATCCTGATTTTGCCAATAAAGGATTTCGAGCTTACGTTTGGAACAATGTGATCGGATGGGGTTCTGAGGATTTGCCTTATAAATTAGCCAATGCAGGCTACAAAGTTGTTCTTTCCTGCGTCAGTAATTTGTATTTTGATTTGGCATATGAAAAAGCGGGCGATGAACCAGGATCCTATTGGGGAGGGTTTAACGATATTGATAAACCTTTCTACTTTATTCCTTTCGATTATTATAAAAATACTAAGGTAGATACTAATGGGGATCCAATAAATCCAAGTCTATTCATCGGAAAAAAGCGTTTAACGGATTATGGAAAATCGAATATTCTTGGAATTCAAGGGCAAATTTTTAGTGAGAATGTTCGAAATACAAAAACATTGGATTATTTATTGTTTCCCAAATTATTGGGATTAGCGGAGAGATCTTGGGCTGAAAATCCTGCATGGGCTATTGAGACAGACAAAAATAAATCGGAAATATTGTATAACAAAGCTTGGTCTACATTTGTGAATGTTCTTGGCAAAAAAGAATTACCACGTTTGAATTATTATGCTGGGGGGGTTGAATATCGAATTCCTCCAGTTGGAGCAATAATAGAAAACGCAAAAGTAATTGCCAATATTCAGATCCCTGGATTTACGATTCGTTATACTACTGATGGCACTGTACCAAAAAGCAGTAGTAAAATTTACAAAAAACCAATTGAGTCAAAAGGGAAAATTACACTATGTGCCTTTTCAGAAAATGGAAGAAAAGGGAAGTTGACCCTAATAGAAAACAAATAATAATTTTGTTTGAAAGTAGAATTTGGTGATAAAATTAAAAATAATATCTTTTAAAGGCTTCCATTGTCATATATTCATCAAGTCCCAAAACGCAATTTTTATTTTTGGATTGTTTTTCTCGGATTAAACCAGCTATTTCCTGAGCTACAATTTTGGATGCAATTTCAGATGATTTGAAAATGGTATTGTGAATTTTCTCAAATCTTGTTTCTTCAAATTGTCCTGGTTCTTTGTGGGAAATCGATAAATTATTAGATTCTTAATTTTGCATTTTATGATGAGAGTTTATTGAGTCAAAGTTTACTATTTATCCGTGAACGGTTTCGCTTTTTCCGTAGTTGGTGATGAGTTCCCCTTCAAAATTAATCCATTCTTGCCAACGTTTGTCAACATCAACTTTTTCGGAATATTTTCTGGCGAAACGCAAAAATGTGGTATAATGTCCGGCTTCACTTATCATTAATTCCTTGTAAAATGCAGCCAATTCTTTATCTTCGATGTTTTGGGACAATACTTTGAATCTCTCGCAACTTCGGGCTTCAATCATTGCCGAGAAAAGTAATCGATCTACAAAGGCGTCGTTTCGACTTCCGTCTTTTTTCAAAAATTTAAAAAGTTCATTTACGTAATGGTCTTTTCTTTCTCTTCCCAAAGTCAATCCGCGTTCTTTGATTATGTTGTGCACCATTTGAAAATGTTCAATTTCTTCCTTGGCGATTTCCAATAAATCGGTAACTAAATCGACGTGTTCCGAATTATAAGTGATGATTGTAATGATATTTGTGGCTGCTTTTTGCTCGCACCAAGCGTGATCGGTCAAGATTTCTTCGATGTTTGATTCAACAATATTTACCCATTTTGGGTCGGTGGCTAATTTTAATCCTAACATTTTTCTGTATTTATGGAGATTGAATGTAAAAATACAGCTTTTATTTGTTGTAGAATGGATTGGTTTGCGGTTTATTTTCCTTATTTTGCATCATAAATAATTAGTTTCATGATTGCAAATCAACTTGTTTTAATCCTTGGATTTGTTTGGCCAGAACCCAATTCTTCGGCAGCAGGAGGAAGGATGGTGCAATTGATTTCTATTTTTAAGGAACGAGGTTTCGAAGTTACTTTTGCTAGTTCCTGTTCGGACAGTGATTATATGATTGACCTGGAATCTTTGGATGTTTCCAAGAAATCTATCAGTTTAAATTGTTCCAGTTTTGATATTTTTGTTAAAGAATTAAATCCGTCAATTGTGCTATTTGATCGTTTTATGATGGAAGAGCAATATGGCTGGCGCGTTGCCGAAAATTGTCCTGAAGCGTTGCGATTGTTGGATACCGAAGATTTGCATTGTTTACGTTTGGCACGCCAAAAAGCATTCAAAGAAAAGCGACAATTTACAACAGATGATTTATTGGTTGAAGACGTTGCCAAAAGAGAAATTGCGAGTATTTTGCGTTGCGATATTTCCTTGATGATTTCCGAATTTGAAATGGAATTACTGCAAAAAGTTTTCAAAATCGATGCTGATTTATTGTATTATTTGCCTTTGTTGATGGAACCAATTGACGTTTCAACAATTCAAAATCTGCCTTCATTCGAAGAAAGAGCAAATTTTGTTTTCATTGGGAACTTTCTTCATGAACCCAATTGGAATGCGGTTCAATATTTAAAAGAAACGATTTGGCCACTCATCAGAAAGCAAATGCCAGAAGCTATTTTACAAATTTATGGCGCGTATCCAAGTCAAAAAGTATTGCAATTACACAAACCCGGAAAAGGTTTTTATATTATGGGTCGTGCTGATGACGCTCAAGAAGTGGTGCAAAATGCTCGAGTTGTCTTGGCGCCTTTGCGTTTTGGCGCGGGAATAAAAGGAAAATTACTAGAAGCCATGCAATGCGGAACGCCAAGCGTTACGACAACTATTGGAGCCGAATCAATGTATGGTGATTTACCTTGGAATGGCTTTATTGCTGATGACACAGAAGTTTTTGCTGATAAAGCAGTAGAATTGTATCAAGATAAACCACTTTGGCTGAAGACCCAAGAGAATGGTTTCAAAATTATAGAAAGGCGTTATTTAAATTCCCTGTTTGCTGATGATTTTGTAAAGCATATTTTGGAAAAACGATCTCATTTAAAACAACATCGTTTGCATAATTTTATGGGAACACTATTGCAACATCATACTTTGACTAGTACGAAGTATATGTCGCGATGGATTGAAGAGAAGAATAGAAAAGATTAATAAATTAAGACAATGGCAAATGAACCTTTCGCTGCAAAGATTACTTCACTTTGGATTGGAGGCTTTTTCTTCTGGATTATAAAAGGATTCAGAGGAAAACTAATTGACCAATATGAAGAGAAATATGAAAGCAGAAATGTTTGGACCGGATATTTTATAACATTAATAGCTATGGGTGTCTTAGTCTATTTTTTGGTAACGAACTAAATCAAAATAATTACTTTTAGTGTTTTCTGTTTTCGACTATTTTCCTTGTCAATCTTGAAAAGATGGTTAGAAATAAAAATAATAGTGATAGAAAAACCCATTCATTTATATCTTTTATTAAACTAAATTTAAATAAATAATTAGACAACAGATTACAAATTATAAGTATGGATGTTGTAATCGTACCAGAAGTCAAAACTATCGCTCCTTCTACAGAAGTAATTTCGTCCGAACCTATTTTATGGAAAGGTTTAATAAAAAAATCATATAGATTGTTGATTATGGTTTTCATTATTTGCTTTTTAAAATCACTTTGTTTTCATTCAAAAGTATAAAAAAATCCCGTCTCTTTCAAAAAGAAACGGGATTTCATATATTAAAACTAAACAGTTATTAAGCTAGCATCGTCACTGGGTTTTCGATATATTGTTTCAAGGTTTGCAAGAACTGTGCTCCGGTTGCACCGTCGATAGTTCTGTGGTCGCAAGCTAATGAAAGCATCATAGTATTTCCTACCACGATTTGACCGTTTTTAACTACTGGTTTTTCTACAATCGCTCCTACGGATAGGATAGCAGAATTCGGTTGGTTGATGATGGAATTAAATTCGGTAATTCCAAACATTCCAAGGTTAGAAATGGTAAATGTACTTCCTTCCATTTCAGTAGGTAATAATTTTTTGTTTTTTGCTCTTCCTGCTAAGTCTCTTACGCTTGTTCCAATTTGAGATAAACTCATGCCGTCAGTAAATGGTAATACAGGAACAACTAATCCGTCTTCAACAGCAACAGCAACACCAATATTCACGTGGTAGTTGATGATGATGGATTCAGCAGTCCATTGTGAATTGATTTTTGGGTGTTTTTTCAATGCTAATGCTGAAGCTTTTATCACCATATCGTTAAAAGACACTTTGGTATCCGGAACGCTATTGATAATGGCTCTTGATTTCATTGCTTCGTCCATAGTTACCTCTATTACTAAGTTGTAATGTGGTGCAGTGAATAAAGATTCTGCCAATCGTTTCGCAATGATTTTACGCATTTGCGAATTTTTGATTTCTTCGGTGGCAACTTGCCCAGCTGGAACATAAGGTTTTGCAACGGCAACAGCGTCTGCTTTTGCAGGTGCAGCATTTGCGGCAACTGGTAAGGCGGCAGCAGTTTGTGGTGTGAAGTTTTCAACATCACTTTTAGTGATACGTCCGTTTTCTCCTGAACCTTTTACTTGAGTCAATTGAATTCCTTTTTCACCTGCAATTTTCTTTGCTAATGGTGAAGCCAAAATGCGTTGTCCGTCAGTAGATGCTTCTTGAGCAACAATTACTGCTTGTGTAGCTAGTGCCGATTTTGCTTCTTCGGTTGCAACTGCAGCAGGAGCAGCTCCTCCAATTTTATAATTTTCGGCAATGCCGCTGATGTCTGTTCCTTCTGGTCCAATGATGGCCAATAAACTATCAATTGGAGCCGATTGACCTGCTTCAATCCCGATGAATAATAAAGTTCCTTCATTGAAAGATTCGAATTCCATTGTTGCTTTATCGGTTTCGATTTCGGCAAGAATATCTCCTTCTACGATTTTATCGCCTACTTTTTTCAACCAAGTTGCTACGGTTCCTTCGGTCATGGTATCGCTCAAACGTGGCATTGTAACTACAATAACTCCTTTTGGCACTTCGACTGCGCTCGATGTTGCGGCTGTTTCTTTTTTAACTTCTACAGTTGCTACTGGAGCTTCAGTTATTGCTGGGGCAGCAGTTGCACCACCGGCGATTAAAGCAGAAATATCTTCGCCTTCGTTTCCGATAATAGCTAGAAGTGAATCAATTGGTGCGGTTTCTCCAGCTTGAATACCAATATATAAAAGTGTTCCTTCGTCAAAAGCTTCGAATTCCATTGTTGCTTTGTCGGTTTCAATTTCGGCAAGGATGTCGCCTTCACTGATTTTGTCGCCTACTTTTTTTAACCAATTCGCTACCGTTCCTTCCGTCATAGTATCGCTCAAACGAGGCATGTTAATTATTGTTGCCATAATTGATTTATAGTTTATGAGGTATAAATGGATAGTTTTCTTGTTCGTAGACTACGTCGTATAATTGTTGAATTTCAGGATATGGAGATTCTTCAGCGAATTTTACACATTCTTCAATTAAATCTTTTACCTTTTGGTCGATTGCTTGAATCTGTTCATCGGTAGCATATTTTTGGTCCTTAATTACGTCTAAAACCTGAGTAATTGGGTCGATTTTTTTGTATTCTTCCACCTCTTCTTTCGAACGGTATAATTGGGCATCAGACATGGAGTGTCCTCTATAACGATAGGTTTTCATTTCTAGGAAAGTAGGTCCGCCACCGCTGCGTGCTCTTTCAATAGCTTCGGTCATCGCTTCGGCAACTTTTACAGGATTCATTCCGTCCACTGGGCCACAAGGCATTTCATATCCCAAACCAAGTTTCCAAATATCGGGATGATTTGCGGTTCTTTCGACAGAGGTTCCCATAGCATAACCGTTGTTTTCGACGATGAAAACCACCGGAAGATTCCACAACATTGCCATATTGAAAGCTTCGTGCAAAGAACCTTGTCGAGAGGCGCCGTCACCAAAGTAAGTCAAGGTTACTCCTCCAGTTTCAAAATATTTATCGGCAAAAGCCAATCCAGCTCCAAGTGGAATTTGTCCGCCCACGATTCCGTGACCGCCATAAAAACGATGTTCTTTCGAGAAAATATGCATAGAGCCACCCATTCCTTTTGAGGTTCCGGTAACTTTCCCCATCAATTCGGCCATAACGCGTCTTGGATCAACGCCCATCCCGATGGGTTGTACGTGGTTCCTGTATGCGGTAATCATTTTGTCTTTAGTCAAGTCCATAGCGTGTAAAGCGCCTGCCAATACGGCTTCCTGACCATTATATAGGTGTAGAAATCCTCTAACTTTTTGTTGAATGTACAATGCTGCGAGTTTGTCTTCAAACTTTCTCCAAAGCAGCATATCTTCATACCACTTTAAATATACCTCTTTTGTAACTTCTTTCATTTGAATTTGTTTTTTTTGCTAAACTGTTGTTGTGTTTGGTTTTGTAACCGACTCACGCAAAAATAGTTTCCTCTCCCCAAATTTGCAAGTTGCAAAAATAAGACATTCCGAGTAAGCATTAAAATTTAATGGGAAAATTTTGGATTTATTTACAAGAAGTTTTTGTCAAACATAAAAGGAAGCAAGTTTTTTAACGACTCCGATTTGTAAATAGCGCCAATTTCTCCCATAAAATAAATTTCAATGGGACTGTCTTGTTTAATTTCGTATTCGGCAATTGATTGCCGGCAAGCTCCGCAAGGAGGAATGGGAGATTTAGTTTTATTTGTGTCGGAAGCCGCTGTAATCACCATTTTCAATATTTTCGCTTCGGGATAAATTGATCCAGCCTGAAAAACTGCCACCCTTTCGGCACAAAGTCCTGATGGATAAGCGGCATTTTCTTGGTTTGAACCCAAAACTATTTTTCCGTTATCCAATAATAGTGCTGTACCAACCCTGAATTTGGAATAAGGCGCATACGCTTTTTTTCTTACGTAAATAGCTTGTTCCATGAGGTTTTGAACCTCATTTGGCAATTCCTGAATGGATTCGAAAACAGAAAACTCAGTGGTAATTGTTATTTTTTTCATTCTTTTTATAGTAAAAAAAATCCAAATTTCAATAGTGTGAATTTTGGATTTTTAGTTGGAGTTTAATTTTTTTAATACTCGTCATATTTGTCTCCAAAGTTGAACGTTAGAGAGAAACGCAGGGTATTTTCTAAAGGGTTATGCACTCTTGAAGCCGAGAACAAATAAGAAACATCTACTTTAACCACATTATACTTGAAACCGGCACCAAGCGATAAAAATTGTCTAGCCCCTTTATCGGGACTTTCGTGAAAATATCCCAGACGCATTGCAAATGAATCCTGGTATAAATATTCGGCACCGAGAGAGTAGGTAACTTCTTTTATTTCTTCTTTGAATCCACCAGGAGCGTCTCCAAAGGATTGGAATACACCAGGAAGCCATCCTATAGCTTGGTAATTTGCAATATTTTGAGCGCTTTCTGCTGGAGTAACGACGCCATCGCCATTCAAATCTGGATTTTGTGGTGTAGGCACTAATAGTTTTGCAAATTCTACGCTTACGCCCACTTTGTTATATTCGTCTAATATAAAATCGAATCCGGTTCCTACTCTTAAATTGGCTGGAAGGAAGTTAGAGTTGAATTGAGTATTGTCATAACTAATTTTTGGGCCTAAATTTTGGATGTTAAATCCCGCTCTCCATCTTCCGTTGAATTCATTGAAGGCGATTTCTTCAGATTGGTAAAAACTAGCAACGTCAATGGAAAATGTACTTGCCGCCGATGCATCGCCAACGGCATCCGCCACTTTGAGGCTGGATCGAATGTACCTAGCAGCAACTGCCATCGAGAATTTTTCGCTTAATTTTAAGGAATAGGATCCGTCAAAAGCAAATTCGTTGGGATTAACAACTCTGGGAGTTTCATTCGGATCCCCTGTTTGACGTAGTTCAATACTACCCAATCCAAAAAACCGCAAACTGGTTGCAAAAGCACTTCGTTCGTTTAATTTGTTATAATAGTTTACTTGTCCGAGCGAAATATCATTGACCAAGTTAGTGAGGTAAGGAGTGTAGCTTACCGAAAAACCTTGTTTATCTATTGCAAAGGCATATTTGGCAGGATTCCATTGTTGTGAATAAGCGTCAGAGGAAGTAGCAACTCCCTGGTCAGCCATGCCTGCCGCTCTAGCGTCAGCGGCTACTAATAAAAAAGGAACTCCAGTGGTGATCACATTTTGTTGCGCATAAGCGAAAGAAGCGATGAATAGACTGGTAAAAAGTAATGCTATTTTTTTCATTGAAATAAGGTATTAGATGGGCAAATATAGTATTTTTTAAAGTATTACTAGTTTTTCAAATTTTTCGGTTTTCGTATTTGTCAAGTTCGATTTGACGGAAAGTTTATACACATAAACACCTTTTCCTATCTTGTTTCCAAAATCATCTTTGCCATCCCAGGTGATTTCTTTTGACAGGAATCCTTCAGTGGTGATGATTTGATTTCGGGTCCAGACCAATTTTCCAGTTATCGTCATTACTTGAACCTGAACCTCCAAGGGTTCAAAAGGCCTGTTATGGGTAAACCAAAACTCCGTATAATTGACAAATGGGTTGGGATAATTCAACACATGAGTCAATGTTAAGGTGTCGTTACCAACAACTATAAACTGAATCTCGGCAGTCACGGGATTGTTATAGACATCCCAAGCCTTGAAGGTGATTGTGTGCAAACCAATTGTAAGATTATGAAAAGGAAACCGAAGCGTTCCTTTTGTGTAATCGTTCAGATTTGTTTGGTAATAATCGTTCAGTATATAAGGATTGGTTACGTCACCGTCCAAAACCGCAACAATATCATGGCCTATGCCACTTGCCGTATTTATCCCACTAGCATCTTGAAGATTGGTAAGCAAGAACGGAGAATCATTTGTAATTCCACCCGAAACAAAAGTTTCGTCGTTCATATATAACTGAACAGTTGGAGGAATATTGTCCACGACAGCATTTTGATTTATTCCACCAACTTTTATTGTTGTGTCATAACCGGTTTCGTTTTCTAACTGTGAATTTTTTTTGGCATAAAAACTAATTTTTCCGTAGTCCAATGGAATTCTAATGTCTCGAGGAACTACGAAGCTAAATTCAAATTGGCCATTTATAACCGATGCATTTCCTCTGAAAATAGTTTCGCCAAGTGTGTTAAAATTCATTGGTGGGCTGAATCCGTCGTTGTTTAAAGTTATCCTTGCAATTTTTTTGTCAAATATTATGGTAGCTAGTTCTCCATTATAGGTTGTTAGTGGTACGTTGTTTTCGTCGGTTATTTCGCCGGTTATCTTCATTTTAGCCAATGATTTAAAATCGTCTAATGGCTGTGAAATAGGAACGCCATTCACCTTAGTGAGTCTTATTTTAGGTTTTGGGATGGCTAGCATCAAGGCGGGGTCGCCAATATAGAGTACCACATTGGTCGAAGAATTTGGATTACTGTTTTTGGATATTCGTAGAGCTTCGGCAATGGTGGTGTACTGATTAGAGCCAAATGAAAATATATTTTGCGATAAAACATCATTGAAATTTTGGGCGCTAAACTGTCCTATCTCCCGGATTGTAGTGAGCATTGCGATGGCGCCTCCTTTTGGATTCCAATAAATGTATTCGCCTGCCGTTGGATTAGATGGATTGTCAAACCGCGTAAAATCACAGGTAATAGTTATGAATAGTGGATATTTGTATTGATTGCTCAGGGTTTGACTATCGGATTTTTCCCAAATGCGTTCACTCGCTAGGCCTGCTTCACCACCATGCCCTAAATAATTGAATACTAAAGCTCCTTTTTCGAATGCACTGAATAAATCTGTTCTTGCTTTTGGATATCGAAATCCACCTGCGGATGCCTCTTGAACGAACGAATCCAATAATATTTTATCGACATTAAGAAATGGTTTGGCATTAGTAATGACATCGGCTAAACTATTTTGTCTGCTTTGCAATGTTACATCTGAAGCTTTATCGGAATCATCGGAAATCATCACTACATTATTTCTCCAGCTTCCATACGATTTTATATCATTGTATTCGATGATTTTATTCACCATTTCATCGGCTTGCTGGGCATCGTTATTCAACATTCTGCCAACAGCAATGTCGATGCCTCCAAAATAGGACACGATATTACCTTCGCTAGGATCCATCAAACCATAGAAATCATCCGATGCAAAGGATGCTTCGCCAATGCTGTTACTGTTTAAGGCGTGATATATAGGAACAATATTGGTGTTGTTAGGAATGCGATTTTTATAATCATAAGAAGCATTGCCAAAAAGGTTGACGTATCTTATTTTTTTTTCTGGAGACGAGGCATTTTCATAAATATATTTAATGCAGTTTCTAATGGCGGCAATATCTTGTTTTCCTGACGAAAACTCTTGGTAAATGGACTCAAGAGAAATTACCTTGACATTTAAATTAGAATAGGAACGATGAAAATTAGCCAGTTTTTCGGCCTGAGTTGCTAAATTTTTTGGTGCAATAATTACATAATCAATATCTTGAAACTGGCCTAGGGAGTTTTTAAAAATTGTTCCTTTTATGTTTTGGTTGGCAATTTTAGTTGTGCTTCCTTTTAAAGGAGTATAATAATCCGATGCGTCAATGGCGACATATTTTCTGATTTCACCAAGATTTGCCATGAAAGAAAAGGATGTCAGGCTTGGGTTCTCGACCTTGGTTGCGTTTTGTAAATCGGTAACGTCCCAAATTTCGGAAATTCCGTTGGCATTTGAAACATTATAACTCACGATTCCTAGGCTGGAACCTGATAAATCATATTGAAATTGGAATTGTTTCCCATATCCTTGCAACTTTCTTTTAGCCGTTAGTAAGATATTATCGAGATAGCCAATTGAACCTGGAACACCGCCGTTGTCATAAGTTAATTTTATTTTTATGGTTTCGGCTCCTGTGAAAGTGATGTTATTTGGCAAAGAGCCTAGGTTAAATTGAAGCCCAGAACCTGTACTTAATGCTGGAAAAGAAATTAATCCCGAATCAACGCCATTAGCTGCCACTTTGAACGATGTTGCTGTGTATGCTACCGATGCAGTGGTTGTCATCAATTTTACTGGTATTGTTGAGTCAATATTTGGAAAATTAAAATCAAATTCCTGTTCATTATTGATTTCAAATGATTCACCAAACCATTGTCTACCCAAATGTCCGATATTTACAAGGTCTAATTCGTGGTATTGGTGATCGTCAAACGTGGTTAAAGACAAAGTGCTACTTCCGGTAGGTTGAATCATTTCCGGAATCCTTTTTCCTTCATTTCCTTGAGCCGTCACATAATAATAGGACTTGTTGTCATAAAGATTGTTATTGGTTTGACTTTCTTCATTCCAAGTGTCAACTCCTTCGGCATAAAACAAAATGTAGTCATCATTGTTAAAAACACCATCGCTTTCGCCAATAACTTCTATTGCATTCTCAGCTAAATCTGGTGGATAATAGTCGCCATTTAACAAAGGCAACATCCTTCCTCCATTGCCAAAAATTTGTATCTTTCTAGGGTCAACGGTATTTACATTAAGGCCTATTTGTTGTAAAAAACTTTTTGAAATTTTGTAAACTCCTGATTTTTCGATATAAAACTGGTACCAGTCGCCAGTCGCCAATACGGAATTGAATACTGCTTCGGTTTTTCTGGTGGGTTGCGAATTTTTTGAAGAATTGCCGCTAATTGAATAGGAAAAAGATTTAATTCGCTTGTATCCGAGTTCGTCCTTTATTATTGGAGAAAGAATCAGAAAGGATTGTTTTAAGTTCCTTGATTGAGTTGTTCTTATTGATGCTGCCGGTGTTTTTGATATGTTTTTTGGATCTAAGTCACCAAGTTGTGAAGTTAATATAGATTCGTAAACTACATTTGTAATTTGGACGATATTCCTCTCAGAAGAGGTTGATTCCGTTAGGTTAAGAATGTAAAAAAGAGCTCTTTTAGAAGGTTCATAGTCATAATTACTTCCTTTAAATTGTGGTACATTGATTTTATAATCACCAAAAGAGGTTTCGCTTTTTTCTAGCCATTCAATAGAGACATCGCCTTTAATTTGCGCAAGAGAAACGAAAGGAATTAGGGTTAAATAAAACAAAAGTATTTTTCTCATTATTTTCTAAAACGGGATTGTTGGTGAATTATTATCAAGAGTAAAAATATATCATTTAGTGCAATAGTAAATAATAAATAGTATAAATTTGCGTTTTAATCGTGTATTTTACTGACAGGATTCAGTTATATTTTTATTTTAAAATGATGTTGCAGTTTAATTGTTAATTATTATATTGCACCTCTTAAATTATTACCTACGAAAGAGTATGAAAGTAAAGAAAATTATGGCCTTGCAATTGATGTTATCAATGATGTTGATTATAGGTTTTGCTAGTTGTAGTAAGAAAAAATCTAGTTCTAAGGGGTCAAGGGCAACGGGTTGGAATGTAGATAGCAAAAAATCGTCAGCAAAAAATAAACAAGAAGCCGGACCAGGCTTGGTTTTTATTGAAGGCGGAACATTTACCATGGGTAAAGTTGAAGATGACGTTATGCATGATTGGAATAATGCCCCAACACAACAACATGTGCAATCCTTTTATATGGATGAAACTGAAGTTACTAATGCGATGTATCTTGAATATTTAGACTGGGTGAAGAAAGTTTTTCCACCAACTGAAGCCAATTACAAAAATATTTATGAAGGAGCATCTCCAGATACTTTAGTATGGAGAAATAGGTTGGGTTATGACGAAGCAATGACTAATAATTATTTGAGACATCCTTCGTATGCAAATTATCCTGTAGTGGGAGTAAACTGGATTCAAGCAGTTGAATTTAGTAAATGGAGAACTGAACGAGTAAATGAAGCCCTTTTGGAAAAAAATGGCTATCTTAAAAAGAATGCAAAAACACAAGATGTTACAGCCGAAAGCAATTTTAATACTGAAACTTATTTGAACTCTCCTACACTTGCGTTCGGAGGGAATAAGGATATCGTTTTGCCAGGAAAAAAAGGAGCGAGGAAAACAACTAGTTCAGGTAAAGGTGGAAAAGCTGTTGCGGCCACTAATATTTATGCACAACGATCTTCGGGTATATTGCTCCCTGAATACCGACTTCCTACTGAAGCGGAATGGGAGTATGCTGCTGCTGCTGCCGTTGGTCAAAGAGAATATAACATATATAAAGGACAAAAAAAATATCCTTGGTCTGGAAGTTACACGCGTTCTGGCAAAAGACAAAGCAAAGGAGATCAATTGGCCAATTTTAAACAAGGAAATGGAGATTATGGTGGTATAGCTGGGTGGTCTGATGATGGTGCCGATATTACCAACGCAGTAAAAAGTTATCCAGCAAATGATTTTGGATTGTATGATATGGCAGGAAATGTTGCAGAATGGGTTCTGGATGTATATAGACCAATCATCGACAACGAGGCAAATGATTTTAATTATTTTAGAGGGAATGTTTACACCAAGAATAAAATTGGTAAAGATGGAAAAGTTGAAATTGTAACCAAAGACAATATTAAATATGACACTTTAAGCAATGGTAGAATAGTTGCAAGAAATTTTCCAGGACAAATTGCTCAGGTTCCAGTTGATGAAAAAGAGACTTATTTAAGGCAAAATTTTGATAAAAGCGACAACGTTAATTATAGAGATGGTGACAAACAATCGTCTAAATATTTTAATTTTGCAGATTCAGACGCTGGCAACAAGAAGGGAAAAGAGGAAAGAGAAATGTATAATTCGCCTAAACACAATGTTTCAACTGATAGTTTAGGAAATATGGTTCGAAAATACGACAAGTCAAACAAAAGAACTACCTTGATAGATGATAACATTAGGGTTTATAAAGGAGGTTCTTGGAGAGACAGAGCGTACTGGTTGGATCCTGCACAAAGAAGATATTTTCCTCAGGATATGGCAACGGATTATATTGGATTTAGATGTGCAATGTCTAGGGTTGGTCCAAAAACAGAAAAAAGAAAATCGGCCAGAAATAGAAGATAAATTTTTTATATCATAAGAATAAAAGCCCTTTAATTAGGGCTTTTATTTTTAATTTTTTTCGTATGGACATCACTTACATTCATAGTTTGTTTTTAAAATGTAATTCCGTTTCGATTGACACCCGAAAAATCGAATCTAATGCATTCTTTGTTGCGATAAAGGGGGAACATTTTGATGCTAATACATTGGTAAAAGAAGCTCTCGAAAAAGGAGCTTCGTACGTAATGATTGACAATGCAGATTGTCATATTGACCAAAGAACCATTTTGGTTGAAAATAGTATGATTGCGCTACAGGAATTAGCAAAATTCCATCGTCAATATCTAAAATTACCAATTATTGCTCTGACAGGAAGTAATGGGAAAACTACGACAAAAGAACTTATTAATGTAGTTCTCTCCAAAAAATACAACACAAAAGCAACCATTGGAAACTTGAACAACCACCTTGGAGTACCTCTGACTTTATTGTCTTTTGATGACAAAACCGAGATTGGAATTGTCGAAATGGGAGCCAACCACAAAAAAGAAATTGAATTTCTTTGCGAATTGACTCGTCCAGATTATGGCACTATTACCAATTTTGGCAAAGCGCACTTGGAAGGTTTTGGAGGTATAGAAGGGGTAATAGAAGGTAAAAGTGAGATGTATGCCTATCTCTCCGAGAATGATAAAATGGCTTTCGTTAATGTTGAAGACAAAATACAGGTTGAGAAGACAAGAAAATTGAATTCTTATTCATTTGGTATAAACAAGGAAAATGCCAACGTGAATATTGTTTCTGTCAAAGCAAATCCGTTTGTGGAAATAAGCTATTCAAATCTTGTAATTTCGACCCATTTAATTGGACTTTACAATGCCAATAACATCAATGCTGCGCTTGCTATAGGGAAATATTTTGGGGTTAAAGATTTGGACATAAAAGAAGCTTTGGAAAGTTATATCCCAGAAAACAATAGATCACAACTTATAAGTAAAGGAACAAACCAAATTATTCTGGATGCTTATAATGCCAATCCGAGCAGTATGACCGTTGCAATAGAAAACTTTCTGCAATTGGATAATTCTAGCAAGATCTTAATTCTGGGTGATATGTTTGAATTAGGAGATGAAAGTCGTGAGGAGCATAAGTCAATTGTGGATTTGCTTCTAAATAAAAGGAAAACAGTTTGTTATTTCATAGGAAAGGAATTTTATCTCAATAGAATTGAACAAACGAATTTGTATTTCTTTGATACTTTCAATGCCTTTTCAGATTATTTAAAAGCAATCAAGATTGAAAACAGTTCAATTCTTATAAAAGGCTCTAGGGGAATGGAGCTAGAAAGAACCTTGGATTTATTATAAAAAAATATAAAATTTAAATACTAAAAAAGCCCTCAATGGTTTGAGGACTTTTTAGTTATATGCTCATTAAAAACCCGATGAGATTTTCTTTCTTATTTAAGTTTAGTTTTTTTCGTAATCGATAACGCGCTAATTCAACACCACCACTTGAAATATTCATAATTTCGGCAATTTCTTTGGTTGACATATTCATTAATAAATAAGTAGATAAATCCAATTCACGTGGTGAAATTGTTGGATATTTTTCTTTTAATCTTTTTAAAAAATCAAAATGAACATTCTTGATGTGTTTTTCTAAATCTTTCCAGCTATGGTCTGCATTTACTTCTTTAATGATACTTTTATTTAATTTACTAAATTGAAATTTAGCTGATTCACCAAAGGATTCAACATTTATGTCCTTTAATTTATGGATGATGCCATTTAGAATTTTGTTTTTCTTTACGACTTGTAATGAATTGTTTACGAGTTCTTTGTCTTTAACTAGGATTTTTATTTTGAGTTTGTCATTTTTAAGTTTTTCAATTTCTTTTTCTAATTCATATTGTTCAAGTTTTATTTTAGATTCTTTTTCTAAATAAAGTCTTCTCTGTTCAATAGCTTCATAATATTTATTTTTTCTTATTTTATTTTGAATTCTCCTTCTAATGAAGAATATAGCTATAGCGATTAATGTTAGATATATTATATATGCTAAGAAGCTTCTGTACCAAGGGGGTAATATTGTGAAGGGGACAAACGTTTGTTCAGACTGAATTCCGTAACTGTTTTTAGTTTTCACTTTCATAATATAATTGCCCTCTTTTAGATTCGTATATTCTTTAAAATAGACTGGAGACCATTTGCTCCATTGGTCTTCAAAACCATCTAATTTATAGGAGTATTTTACATTTTCAATATTTTCGTAAATGGGAGATGAAAAGGTAAATTTTACATAATTTGATTTGAATGGAATTTTATATTTAGTATTATTATTTTGTTTATCGCCATAAATTAGAGTGTCTTCAATGTTTGAAAATCCTCTTATAAAAACTTTAGGTCTTGTATCGAAATTTTTTATTATTTTGGAATCATAATGAGCAAGTCCGTCGGTGAGGCCTATAAATATATTTTCAGAATTAAAAGTGTTTATTGATAAATTATTGTAAACTAAATTTTCAGTTAGATTTGAAAAAGGGGTAACACTATTTTTATAATGACCATTGGGTATTTTCATTAAGACCCCTAATGTCTTATTGACTACATACCAAATATTTCCATTTTTGTCCTCAAAAGCGGTATTGATTTTAGGTATATTTTTGAAAAGATTTGTGATGCTTTTATCTTCATAAAATGTCCCCACTTCTTTTGAATATTTATAGAAATGATTGTCTGTTTGAAAATAAATGTTGTTTTTTATGCGCTGTATACTTTCAATTATTTTGATAGTTTTTGGTAAGTGTTGATAGGTTTTAATTGATTTGAATTCTTTAAAATCTTTAGCAATATTTAATTGAAATAGGAGTTCGTCTTTTTTGAACCAAATACTTTCATTGTCAATTTGAAATTTCCCAACTGATTTATTAAATCCAGTAATTTGTTGTATGAATTGCCATCCATTTGATTTTTTTTTAAATAATGAAAAGCCATTGTAATCTGATCCAATCATAAAATCAGGATGATCAGGTATTTTGTTAAAACTCCAATATCCTTGATTGTCCAACATTTTGATTGCCTTACCTCCTTCAATTAAGATTGCTCCACGATTGTGAGCACATATTAATTGATTATCGATAATTTGAATGTCCCATGCTTGACCAGTTGTTCCTTCTACGAGAGTAAAAGTATCTTCCTTAAATGGTTTATTCCAGGAATGATAAAAAACCCCTTGATTTGTGGCTACATATAGATTGTCTTTGTATATAACCGAGCCATAAACAGTGCTAATATCATAACTATATCCAAAATAAGAAAAAGGTGAATTTATATTTACAAAAGTAATTCCATTATCTAATCCAAGCCATAAATTGTTTTTGCTGTCAATAAATGAAGAAAGAACGGTATTGTTTTGTAAGCCTTTTTTTCGATTAATATGTTGTATGATTCTTCCTGTCTTGTTGCATATTATAACTCCGTTTAATACCGTATTCAGTGCAATATAATTATCATTTATGGCAACACCTCCCAAACAACTATTCTTTTTGATGAATATATTGGTTTCATTTTCCCATGGAATCATTTTTTTAAAGTCATACAAAAATAGTCCTTTATCAATAGTAGCAATAAGGAGTTTGTTTTCAGGCATTGAGAAAATTCCCCATACTTCAGTATTATTTAAGATTTTTGTATTTTCAAGAGGAAATAATTTTCCATTTCTATATTCCATCAATCCCATTGAAACATCTTGAAAATAGAGTTTATCTTTTACTTTAAAAGAAAATTGAAATCTAGAGTGAGGTTTTAGTAAAGTAAGTTTATTTTTTTTAAAAATATACGCCATGGCAAATGATTGAAAAATCACTTCGTCTCTATAGAGATGAATTTTCCAGACCATATCTATTGTGTTAACTGTTTTCTTGTCTAAGAATTTTGATAAAGAAAAATAGTGTAGTTTTCCTTTTAAATCAGATTTGAAATATCCAAATTCATTATAACTTCCAACATAAATCTTTCCTGAATCTTCAACTTTTATTGATTTAATACTTGAATTTAGGAAATTATATTTGTGCCATAATGTTCCGTCATATTGAAAAAGACCATTATTATTAGCAAAATATATGTTTCCATCTTTGTCTTGATCGATATTCCAGTTTTGAGTTCCTCCTTTATAATCGGTTCTTTTGTAATTTCTGATTTCCGGAATTCCAATACTTTTTACCTGACCCAACATGACGCTGGTAAGTATAAAAAAAAGTAAATAAGGTGAGTGATGATTTTTAAACAAGGAAATAAATTTCATTAAAAAATAATTTAATAAGTTGAATAGTGTGCGTTAAATGTTAAAATGTTCTTAAAATAAGAAATAAAAGTTAAAAGCATT
>CAIOTL010000173.1 GCA_903861155.1 uncultured Bacteroidota bacterium | reverse complement strand
TACCATTTCTAACTGCAATATCATAAATTTGTGACTCCTCAAATCTTCAATCTAAAATCTAAAATCACCTTGGAAACACCATTAGCCGAACGCATACGACCACAAAAATTAGAGGATTATATCAGTCAATCCCATTTGGTTGGACCAAGCGGCTCGTTGACACAACAAATCGCTAAAGGAATAATTCCATCTTTGATTTTTTGGGGACCGCCAGGAACTGGAAAAACGACTTTGGCACAGATAATTGCCCAAGAATCGAAGCGTCCTTTTTATATTTTAAGTGCCATCAATTCAGGAGTTAAAGACATTCGTGACGTGATTGAAAAAGCCAAACAAAGTGGCGGACTTTTCACGGCAAAAAACCCTATTCTTTTTATTGATGAGATTCACCGTTTCAGCAAATCACAACAAGATTCCTTATTGGCTGCAGTCGAAAAAGGCTGGATAACCTTAATTGGTGCTACAACAGAAAACCCAAGTTTCGAAGTCATTCCCGCATTATTATCGCGCTGCCAAGTATATATTTTGAACGCTTTTACCAAAGACGATTTAGAAAAATTATTACATCGTGCTTTGAAAACCGATCCTTTTTTGGCTTCCAAAAAAATCACTTTAACCGAAACAGAAGCTTTATTACGACTTTCAGGTGGTGATGGACGCAAACTATTAAATATTTTTGAATTGGTCGTAAATGCTTCTAATGAAGACGAAATTATAATTACAAACAACAGAGTTTTTGAACTCGTTCAACAAAATACCGTGTTGTATGACAAAAGTGGCGAACAGCATTATGACATTGTTTCGGCATTTATAAAATCGATTCGGGGAAGTGATCCAAATGGTGCCGTTTATTGGTTGGCCAGAATGATCGAAGGTGGCGAAGACGTGAAATTTATTGCCCGAAGAATGCTTATTTTGTCTAGTGAAGATATTGGCAATGCTAATCCAACTGCTTTTATAATGGCAAATAATACTTTTCAAGCGGTGGCAACAATTGGTTATCCTGAAAGCAGAATTATTTTGAGCCAATGCGCAGTTTACTTAGCGACTTCACCAAAAAGCAACGCTTCTTATATGGCAATTGCAAACGCACAACAATTGGTAAAACAAACCGGTGATTTACCAGTTCCTATTCATTTGCGAAATGCTCCAACTAAGTTAATGAAGGAATTGGGATACGGCGATGAATACAAATATTCGCATAATTTTGCCAATAATTTTGCCGAACAGGAATTTCTCCCCGATGCCATTTCCGAAACCTTGCTCTATAATCCGGGAAACAATTCAAGGGAAAACAGCACTAGGGAATTTTTGAAAAACCGTTGGAAAAGCAAGTATGGATATTAGCTTTTCGACAAGCTACTGCTGCCATTTTTGTTTAATTTAACCCGTTGGGTGTAATTCCACATATTCACAACAAATTGACTTATAAGAATAGTACGTCATTTTATTTGTTAGAAGTAAAATTCTACCAAATACTGACAATATAACTTAAATGCACTTCACTCTTTTTTACAGTGCCCAAAAAAGAACCAAAAAACGATAGCCTTGGACTCTTCACCGACCCGCTATTTTCTCAATTCTGAAATCGAACGAATTGCTCACGCACTTTTATTTTAAGAGGAATTCGCGAATTTTCGATTTCGCTACGCTCAGACAGCGTTAGATTTTTTCATAATTTTCGAAAAGAGGGTGCCCGGCTGCCACAGTCAAGGGGTGCCATCCTAGAACAATTTTAAATACATCATTTCATATTTCTTTTATAAGAAAAAATACCTCAGGATCACAAGTTAAAACTTAACGTCTATTTTTTCTGAAATCAATTGGTCGTTTTGATAATATTCGAAAAACCACTTATTTTCTTTAGCAACCAGAACACCTTGAACACTTCCTTTTATTGCCATAAAACTGGCAGGATTGGAAGTTTTATACACTTTCATAATCACTTTTGGCTCGCTGTCAATCAATTGGTAGCCATAGGATGTTGGTTGGGCGTAAAGCAAATTAGCACTTTTGTTTTCAGAAATTTTAGGCTCGTTTATCTCTTTTTTTGTAGTTACAACTGGAACTACCACGGCTGGAATCGCTACAACAGGAACCGATTCCGGAACTGGTGCTGATTTTATATCCGTACTCGTCTTTCCGCTGTATTTATAGTTCAAGGCGTAAACAGATTGAAAAGCATCATTCAGTGCTTCAACATAAGATTTTTCATATTCTTTTTCCCTGCATTTACCAATTTCAGATTGGAAAATTATTTTATTGTAACAATCTTTCAAAGTGATAAAAAGTTTTGTTGTCAGAAATGCATTTTCCTTTTGCACATCAATATATAACACACTGCATCTATCACTGAATTCCTTTGGGATTGATTCATTGCTATAAAAAGCCTGAAAACCATATTTTTGCAAATTAAATTTGGTCAAAGTCTGGAGGCGATATTGATTGTCAGTCTTCAGAAAATCATATTTCATTGGTATAATGACCGCTTTATAGTCATTTACCGATTGCGAAAAACCGTAGCTGGAAATAAAAAACAGCAGGAATAAAAATCGTGTTTTCATTGTTATAAATATTTTTTTAGTTCTAATAAATGGTTGACTTGTTTAATATTATCTGCCACCGTCTCATTACTTTCGTTGAAGAAAATGGCGTCCAGTCCGGCATCTAAAGCCCCTCGAACGTCTGCATCGATGCAATCTCCAATCATGATGCTGTTTTCTTTTTGAGCCTTTGCCAAATCCAAGGCATATTCAAAAATCAAGCGGTTTGGCTTTTTAACTCCCGCCATTTCGGAGTTTGTGATGGTCTTAAAATAATGGGTAATATAGGAATTGTCCATTTTATTTCCCTGAATTTCGGCAAACCCATTGGTAATAATATGCAAATTGTATTTGGGTTTCAAATAGTCTAAAATAACAATTGCTCCATCGAACAAATGATTGTATTTTGGCAAATAATGGAGATATTGTTCTGACAAAAATACAATTGTATCATCGGCAATAACAAGTTCCATCAAGTCAAAAGTGTCTTTCAATCGACCAAAGCGCAATTCTTTTTGGGTAATTTCGTCTTTTCGATACCTTTCCCAATATTCTTTGTTTATCGGCACATAAAATCGTAAAAAGACCCTCATATCGACTGTTAAATCCTGCATTTCAAAGACAGTTTCAAATGCCAATGCCGAGTTTTTTTCGAAATCCCATAATGTGTGATCCAAATCAAAAAAAACGTCTGTTATATTTGTGTGCGTTGTATTCATAAATTAAAAAATTCCATCGTCATTAAAACTATAAAAGCCATTTTCAGTAATAATGATATGATCCAGCACGTTAATGTCCAAATTTTGACCTGCTGCTTTTAGTTTTTTGGTAATTTGTTTGTCGGCATCGCTTGGCATCAACGTTCCCGAAGGATGATTATGACACAAAATCAGTGCCGTTGCGCCTATTTCGAGAGCGGCTTTAAAAACCAATCGCACATCGACCAATGTTCCCGTGATTCCGCCTTTGCCCAGCTGGGATTTAAAAAGTACTTTATTCGAATTATTCAAATACAAAACCCAAAATTCCTCATGTGGCAATTCCCCAATAATGGGCTGCATCAATTCAAAAATCATTTTACTGGAAGTGATTTTGGTCAATTGGACGACATCTTCTGCCCTTCTACGTCTTCCCAGTTCCATTGCGGCAATAATCGAAATCGCTTTGGCCTCGCCTATTCCCTTGAAATTCATCAACTGTTGAATAGATAATTTCCCCAAAGCATTTAAGTTGCTTTCGACACTTGCCAAAATTCTTTTGCTCAATCCCACCGCCGATTCATTGTGACTTCCGGAACCAATGAGAATGGCAATCAATTCGGCATCGCTTAAAACACTTTTGCCTTTTAGCATGAGCTTTTCGCGAGGTTTGTCGTCTTCGTGCCAATTCGTTATCGGGAAATTATTTTGTTCCATTGTTGTACGAAAAAGGAATAATTAATCTTAGAATTAAGAATTAAAAGTAATGAAAGCATTTTATTTTTTTACCCTTGTAATTGCAATTTATTTGTTCTACCAAAATAAAAAATGAGATTCCTACGGAATGACAAACTGTTCTATACTATAGGGAATGACAAAACTGTGATATTTATTCTATCAACTCCTTCAACTCATCAAAATTTAATCCACCATAATTTCCAGAGCTCATCAATAACAAAGCTGAGTTATCAAAATTGAGATTGAAAAGATACTCTTTAAAAGCTGCCGGATTGGTATAAATGATTAAATCTTTGCGGTTGAATGCTTTTGCAATTTGCTCATACGTCACTTCTTCAAGTTGTTTGATTTTTACCGCATCTGGCGAATAGAAAACCACCGCAACATCAGCATATTCAAGTGCTCCTTCGTATTCTTTCAGGAACTCCGCATTCAGACTGCTATACGTATGTAATTCTAAACAGGCAATTAATGTTCTATTCGGGTATTGTTCTTTCACTGCTTTTGTGGTTGCGGCCACTTTGCTTGGCGAATGTGCAAAATCTTTATACACTACTTTGGTTTTGCTTTCGGCAATTTTTTCCAAACGTTTGGAGGCACCTTTAAAACTGGCAATGGCTTCATAAAAGTCGGCTTCATCGACGCCCATATTTTGGCAAATCCATTTGGCTCCAGCCAAATTATTCAAGTTATGTGCTCCAAAAACCTCAATTGGCATCGCACCTTCGGGAGTTTCCAACAATGTAATACCCTCTTTTACTTCATATTTTGGCGTATGGTATGGGATTTTTCGGATAGGATTTGTGGCGGCTTCAGCAACGTGGCGCACTTCTGGATCTTCCTCGTTATACACCAAGATTCCGCCATTGGTAATTTTGCCAATGAAAATTTCGAACTGTTCGACATAGAAATCATAGGTTGGAAAAACATTAATATGATCCCAGGCAATGCCTGAAATCAGCGCAATATTCGGCTGGTATAAATGGAATTTTGGTCTTCTGTCTATTGGCGAAGACAAATATTCATCGCCTTCGAGTACTATAAAATCGTTTTCTTCAGTGAGGTGAACCATCGTGTCAAAGCCTTCCAATTGTGCGCCCACCATATAATCGACTTCGATATTGTGAAAATGCATCACGTGCAAAATCATCGAAGTGATAGTCGTTTTTCCGTGTGAACCACCAATAACCACTCGGGTTTTGTTTTTGGATTGTTCATAAAGAAATTCCGGATAGGAATAAATTTTCAATCCCAATTCCTGTGCTTTTAACAATTCGGGATTATCGGCTTTGGCATGCATTCCGAGGATTACCGCCTCGATATCTTGAGTAATTTTCTCTGGAAACCAACCTAATTCCTTTGGCAAGATTCCTTTATTTGCTAAGCGAGTTTTTGAGGGTTCAAAAATAGCGTCGTCGCTTCCCGTAACTTGGTACCCTTTGTTGTGTAACGCCAAAGCAAGATTGTGCATCGCACTTCCTCCTATGGCAATAAAATGAGATCTCATATATTTTAAGGTTTTCGTTAAGAAGGTTCTATGTCTAGAAAGTATGAGTATATCTACAAACTTCTAAACTCATAAAACTATAACCTCCTTTACTTTATTTATTAATTTGTTTTGCTGTCTTATTCATTTTATTCTTATACAAATTAGCCAACAGTTGCGAACCCGTTTTTGTGCTTCCCACTGCAATTGCCTTTTTATATTGTTCTTCAGCCGAAGTATATCTTTCGAAATATTCGTCAATTTGTCCTTTAGATAAAAAACCGTCAACAGGCGACAACTTGTATAATTCATTCGAATATTGTATCGCTTTTGCTTCGCTTCCGCCCACGATTCCAGGAAGTTTCATATATAACATCACTAATGCCCAACGCGCTTCAATATGTTTGGGATTCAATACTATCGCTTTTTCGAACGATTCTCTTATTTCACCAATCATTCCAAGTGCCCTGAATTTATTGACTTCTTTGGCGCGCATTCCAAGAGCACCTCCATATTTGTAATAATAATTGGCTTCTAATGGTTTCAATTGTTTTAGTTTTCGATAATAACCAATGGCTTTGTCCCAAGATTTATTATAACCCGCAATATCTCCTAAATATTCGATAGCTTTCAAATTGGAAGGATTTTCTCTTAAAAAAATTTCAAAAACGGGTTGAGCTTGTTCGTATTTCCCTTCACGAAATAGTTTCTCCCCTTTTTCAAAATTGGATTGGGCAAAAATTAGCATTGGAAATAATAAGAAGAGGAATGTAACTCGTTTCATTCTCCAAAAATAAAGAATTTTTAAAAGAATTGATCTATTTATTTTGGCATAAAACAACCTAAATCATAATATAAAAGAAACATTATTATAACATTGAGCCCTTATTTTTGTCAAAACTAATTATGAAAAGAAAAAGAAAAATTCCTTTAGTCGTAATAAGCGATGTACACCTAGGAACTTACGGTTGCCACGCCACTGAATTACTTCACTATCTCAAATCTATCCAGCCTAAAACTTTGGTCTTAAACGGTGATATTATTGATATGTGGAGTTTTAGCAAGCGCTATTTTCCAGTTGCTCATATGAATGTACTGAGACAAATAATAAAAATGTCGAATCTGGGAACTCGCGTTATTTACATCACCGGAAATCACGATGAAGCTTTACGAAAATATTCCGATTTTATTTTAGGAAACTTCGAATTAGTTGATAAGTTAATCTTGGACTTGGACGGAAAAAAAACCTGGATTTTCCATGGCGACGTGTTTGATTCTTCAACACAAGGCTATGCAAAAATACTGGCCAAGCTTGGGGGAAAAGGCTACGACCTACTGATATTGTTGAATAGTTTGACTAATTGGGTATTGGCAGCTTTAGGAAAAGAGAAGCGAAGTTTTTCTAAAATGATTAAAGACAGCGTAAAACAAGCCGTTTCCTTTGTCTCGAATTTTGAAACCACTGCCGCCGAAATCGCCATCCAAAAAAAATATACCTACGTGGTTTGCGGTCACATTCATAAACCCCAAATGAAAGAAGTTGTCAACGAACACGGAAAAGTCCTGTATTTGAACAGCGGCGATTGGATTGAAAATCTTACCGCATTGGAATACAAAAAGGAAAAATGGTCGATTTACCAATATAAAAAATCGGATTATTTGAGCCTTGAAAATCAAGAGAATAAGGTCATCAATGACATTGTCAACAAAATATTATCCTAAAAATAGTTCAACAAAATAGCTTTCAGTTAATCGATAAATAATGAAAATATTTTACGCCATACAAGCCACCGGCAACGGTCACATTAGCAGAGCTATTCAATTATATCCGTATTTGCAAAAATTTGGCTCGGTAGATTTCTTTTTGAGCGGCAACAACGCCAGCCTAAACATCGATTTGCCGGTGAAATTCAAAAGTGCTGGTTGTAGCTTGCATTACAGCAAATGTGGCGGATTGAATTATTGGGATATTGCCAAAAATGTTCGACCCATCCAGATGTATAAGGATGCCAAATCGTTACCACTGAAAGATTATGATGTGGTTATCAATGATTTTGATTCCATCACTTCGCTTGCCTGCAAATTGCAAAAAGTGCATTCGGTTCAGTTTGGGCACCAAGCCAGTTTTGTTTCGGATGCCACTCCAAGGCCCGAAAATAAGAGCCTTATGGGCGAAATGATTCTCAAACATTATGCGCCTTCGCCAAAACATATTGGGTTGCATTTCGAAAGATATGATTCCTTTATTCTTCCCCCAATCATCAAGGATGAAATTATGCAAGCCGAACCAAAAGACTTGAATCACATCACGGTTTATCTGCCTTCTTTCCAAAAAGATTGCTTGGAAAAAGCGTTTAACAAACTTCCGGAACAGGAATTTCATTGGTTTTTGAACGATATAGAATCCAAACATATTGTTGGGAATATTACTTATTATCCTGTAAACCAAAAACAGTTTAACGAAAGTATGATTAACTGCCACGGTATCATTACCGGTGGAGGATTTGAAACTCCTGCCGAAGCTTTATATCTTGGGAAAAAGATCCTCAGCATCCCCATTCGCAACCATTACGAACAAGAATGCAATGCTGCGGCATTGAAAAAAATGGGAGTTCCGGTTGTATATGAAGTAGGTGATAATTTTGATGACATTATCGAAAACTGGCTTAATTCGGCAACCAAATATCCATCGATGCAAGCCAACAATATTCCTGAAACTTTGCGGCTTTTGTTTGATACCTACGACACTAAATAAATTACAAAAACCAAAAAAGGCTCTATTTCTAGAACCTTTTTTTGTATAATTATTGGTGTTTAGTCATTCAACATTTTCCAAAGTTTGTCTTTCAACTCTGATAAACCTTGTTGGGCAACGGATGAAATAAATAGATACGGAATCCCTTTGAATTCTTTGTCTAATTCTATCTTGAGTTCTGCTTTGAGTTCATCATCGAGCATATCGCATTTTGAAATCACCAACAAACGCTCTTTGTCAAGCATTTCAGGATTATATTTAGTCAACTCATTAACCAAAATGTCATATTCGGCCTTGATATCGGGCGAATCAACGGGGACCAAAAATAACAAGGTAGAATTTCTTTCAATATGACGCAAGAAATAGTGTCCTAGCCCTTTGCCTTCGGCTGCGCCTTCAATGATTCCAGGAATATCAGCAATTACAAAGGATTGAAAATCACGGTATGCCACGATTCCTAGATTGGGTTTCAAGGTGGTAAACGGGTAATCGGCAATTTTGGGTTTGGCCGAGGTCAAAACTGACAACAAGGTTGATTTTCCGGCATTTGGAAAACCTACTAAACCTACATCGGCCAAGACTTTTAATTCCAAGATAACGTCCATTTCAACACCTGGCAAACCTGGTTGGGAATATCTTGGTGTTTGATTGGTCGAGCTTCTAAAATGCCAGTTTCCCAAACCTCCTTTTCCGCCACGGGAAAGAATTTGTTTTTCGCCGTCTTCGGTAATTTCGAATAAAGTCTCTCCTGTTTCTTTGTCTTTTACGACCGTTCCTAACGGCACTTCGATAAATTTATCTTCCCCATCTGCTCCTGTACTTCGGTCGCCACCACCGTCGCCGCCATGCCCCGCTTTGATATGACGAGCAAATTTCAGGTGAAACAATGTCCAAAGACCTTTGTTTCCCACCAAATAAACGTGTCCGCCACGGCCACCGTCTCCGCCATCAGGACCTCCTTTTTCGATGAATTTTTCTCTATGCAAATGCGTAGATCCTTTTCCTCCTTTTCCAGAAGAAACATATATTTTTACGTAATCTACAAAGTTACCTTCAGTCATAATTTCTTATATTTTACAAAAATTAAAAAAAATACCTGACAGCAATAGGCTGCCCACTTTTAATTTCAAATCTTCGGTTCTTTTTTTAATTTAAGGGATATCTTTAGAAGGTTATTGGTTTTTTAAATCAACTAAACCTCACCTCTAAACTAGAACTTTTCAATCACTTTGCTTACTCTTTCAGTGATTTCGGTGATGGAACCAATACCATTTACGGCATAAAACTTATTTTGTTTGTGATAATATGCCATTAAAGGCGCCGTTTTTTCATTGTATTCTTGATACCGATTTCTGATTTTTTCTTCGTCTTGATCGTCAGTCCTTCCAGAAGTTTTTCCTCTTTCCAATAGTCGTTGGATCAGGATTTCATCATCGGCTTCCAAAGCAATAGTTGCGGTAACTTCCCAGTTTTTGGTTGCCAAGAAAGTATCCAAAGCTTCTGCTTGAGCCAAAGTTCTTGGAAAACCATCGAACAAAAACCCTTTGGTATTGGGATTTTTATTCACCGTATCTTCAAGCATTTTGATGGTCACTTCATCAGGAACTAAATCGCCATTGTCCATATAGCTTTTGGCTAATTTCCCCAATTCGGTTTCGTTTTTGATGTTTAATCTAAAAATATCGCCGGTAGAAAGATGGGTCAAATTATATTTCTCTTTCAAAAATTCGGCCTGAGTTCCTTTTCCTGCTCCTGGTTTCCCAAATAAAACAATGTTAATCATTTTGTACTTATAAGTTGTAGTTGTGTTATTCGCTTAATTTATATATTTCCGGTAAATTTCTTCCCAATCCGTCATAATCCAATCAAAAACCAACGATAAATTTATTTGGAATTCTGATTCCAACATAATCTATCTTAATTTCTTGTTTATAGGCTTCTGGTTTAAAAAACAGCGTAGCAATCTTAAAATGCTTCACATTTTGTTTTTTAAATAATTCTTTTAATACTACCAAAGTATTTCCTGTATCAACGATATCTTCAATAACTACAACGGTTCGCCCAGTTAAATCCTGGTCTAAACCGATTAATTGTTTCACGTTATTAGTTGAAGAAGTTCCTTCATAGGAAGCCATTTTAATGAAACTCACTTCGCAAGGCGATTTATAATGTTTCATAAAGTCAGAAACTACCATAAAAGCACCGTTCAAAACCCCTATAAATATTGGTGTTTCATCCGCAAAATCATTTTCTACAAGTGCGGCAATTTTTGCAATGGCAAAATCTATTTCTTGTGCTGAAATAAATGGGACAAATTGTTTATCGTGTAATTGTATCACTTTTTTTCGATTTAAAAATAATTTGCAAAGGTAAGGATTTCTATACGTTTAAAAAAACTGAATTTTGGCTTAAAAAACAATTTTAAACTTCAGCAAAAGAGCGTAAAACAACAATAAAATTCACTTATTTTTACTTAGTCTATTTAAAATAAAAATTCGAAAAAGACCAAATGTTAATTATTTATTAATATTTTTACCGCT
>CAIOTL010000172.1 GCA_903861155.1 uncultured Bacteroidota bacterium | reverse complement strand
TCTTTTATAAAAATTACAGCCTACCTTACACCAAAATTTAAAAAATTCCTATTCATGCAACAATGCCGCAGCAATTCCCGCTCATCTTTTTTAGAACAAACGCTTCATAACACGGCAAAAGCCTTCCCATCTTTCTAAATTTTAGAAAGTGGGTATATCATCAAAAAATCTTAAAAACAAAAGGGTGTAGTCAATATTCACAGAGTTAAGCGATCTTACGGTCCGCTCAAATCGAAATTACAGGTGGATCTAAAATCGCCTGATAAAAGGCTTCCCAGGTGCTGACATAATAGATCAAAAAAACCGAACGGCACTTCTCCCAAGTACGTATTCGACTAATCATTTTTTTTAATACGGCTTGAAATGTTTTATTGAATGCTTCTAATATTTGGTCTATTAAAAAAGCCAATAACATCAACCCAGCAAATACGTTTGCGAGTCCATTGTATCCATGCCCATAATTATGTTCAAAGTTATATCCTTTTGTTTTTAAGCTGTTAAACGTTTCATTTTCAATTTTCCATCTTGTACGTGCTCCTTTCACGATGGTTGCAACATTCTCTTTTGTCACAGGCAGATCCGTCACCCACATGCGTTTAACGGTTTTTTCGGTTGCTGTGTTCGTTTCTTCATTATAAACAACCGTTACTTTTAAATCTGGGTGATAGTCATTCAATTGTACGTCATACATAAAACGATACCGATTCTGTAGATGTTTCGATATAACCGTCATGTCGACGATATCTTCACCCCCGCCAGCCCAGAAATAATCATACAGCGCTTTATGATCATCCGGTTTTGCAACCAGAATATAGCGCATATTCTGTTGCTTTAGTTTTTTAATAAAAGGCCCCTTTGAATACAGACCATCACCTAAAAATATGACTGGCAACTTCGGATGATCTTGCCTAAAATTATCAATCCAGCGTTTGCCAGCAATTTGTTCACAATCATTTTTTGTGCTTCCATCTTCGCGTTCAATAGGCTCAAACCCAATAGGAAAAACCGTCTTTGCATCTGGATGTACAATTGATCCCACCAACATTTGATGGGTATATTCTGTATATTCAGTGTCTTTTCCCCTGTTGTGAACCTTTGTGCAACAGTGATTACATTTCACAGAGTTTGAACTATAAAAACCCGTGGCATCTCCACTAATTAAATAGTAGCCATCTAAGAACTTCATCGTTTCAAGGGCTTTTGTACGCTGAAGCATATTAATGTGGGACTTTATGGCATAACGGATGGGCTTTGTCGATTTTACGTCGAGACGTTTACGAAGCTGAGTATCACAGGGTGCGCGCTCGACCCCATACAATGTTTTAAGATTTGCACGGATGCGCGGCTCGTCTAGTCGTGCTTGTTCAAATTGTAACAGAGAGGGAAATTTTAAATGAAAAACCGCAAGGCCTGACATATAACAGTTAGTCGTTGACATATCAACGTTCTTGGCACCATCACATAATAGTGTGTTAAAGATACGGCGCGTTTTTTCTAAAAGGAATTTGGGTTCAAACCAGTGACGAGTCTTGTGCATGGAGGCATCTTTATGACGTATGTTATTAGTTAAAATTTTAACATATTTTAAACTCTCTTTGCGAAAAATATTTTTCAAAACATAGGCAAATCAACGCCTCTGTGGCTTAGCGGGAATTGCTGAATCCCCGCATTGCAAAATTTTGTAACAACTCAAAAACCCTGGGGTGAGATCTGAAAGTTATCTCTTTTTTAAAGGTACACCTCGCAGTTTTGCTTGGTTCCCGTTCTCGGTTTTGAGAAAAACAAAAAAGTGACCCCAGGGTTTTTGAGTTGTTACAAAAAAATTACCTTTTTCTGCTGGGATATACACTAAGGAT
>CAIOTL010000171.1 GCA_903861155.1 uncultured Bacteroidota bacterium | reverse complement strand
CGCGTAAAAAGCACGCAAATCCGCCCCCCAATTAGCTATCCGATCCGCCGAAAAAAGGGAACCGCAAAATACTTCGCAACCCTTGTCGTTATTTTTATACACCAATTCACTATACATACCCAAGGGTTTATAGCGTTCCCTTTTTTTTATTCTCAGCATATCCAGTCTCGTTTTAAAAAAACACAAAAACCCGACTTTTTGAAAAATGTCATAGTCTAAATCGTGTACCACACCTAGGTAAATGCTCTTAATCCCAAAAATTAATATTTTCAAAACGAGAGCTTTATGATAACAAACCTCATACGGTGCGGCAAAACAACTATGCTTTTACTATTTTTATTGATTATATATTAAGTAATCAGGGGAAATTAAAATCCATAAAACAGCGGGTTTCAAAACCCGCTAAAATTCAAAACCCGCTGGAAAACCCGCTGAGAGCATTATGCTCTTATTCCTATATTTTATATATATTTTTAGGTGTAAAATAAGGTAAGAAGAATAAACAGCGGGTTAGCGGGTTTTCAAATGGCTTTTTACAATATTTTCTATAGAAATTAAAAATAAAATTAATTTTATTTTTCATTAAAAATCTACAGCCGGACCTAAAAACAAAACCCGCTGCCCTCAAAACCCGCTGTTTGCTAGGTAAATCCAATATTTTTATTTTTCAAAACCCGCTGAGAGCATATTTCAATGTAAAAAACGATTTAAAGCTAAATAATTATAATTATTTATCTCAGGAATGTCAGTGCCGTTAAATTACCCAATAAATGGAAAAATGCCGTTTAATCCAAACGACCCAAATAAAACTAATATTATATTTGATGATAAATTGAAGAGGTTCATACCAAAAGCAATATGTCATATGAATAGATTATTTCCGAAACATAAAATTGAGTATGATTATCTTGAAATGAAGCAATTATATTTAAAACAATATGTCACAGGACACAGACGAGAATTAACTTTAATTAGAAACGTTTTCACGCAAAATATGATGGCTGATATGTTCGCGATTTGCGTGTGTATGTTGATTGGTGATATTTCAATGTATGGTGATTGGGAAGATATTGACGTTCAGTCTGTAGTCGCAGGTATATCATTTAGAAAACGCACAATTGCTGTTGATGGTGTCGGTTTTTTAAAATGTTGCAAGATAGTATCTGGTGGTCTGGAAAATGGAAAACAAGAAAAGCGTGATTGTTGCTGTGGAAGAAAAAAAGTCGTATCTAAAAATATATTTCTATCACAGACACAGTTTTATTCTGTATTGTTTGGTGGTTGCTGCTTTAAAAAGATTACGATTGAATTACGAGACGGCGGTTTTGATAGGGCTGTCAGAAAAGCGATTAAAAAGGAAATTGACGATGAGATTGCGGAACGCAGAGCAATTCGTAGATTAATGAAGCAAGTATTTAAACAAATATTATCTCAAAAACAGCGGAGAAATAAAATTAAAGAAGTGGAATTGGAGGATACTACACGTGAAGAAGAGCAGAAATTACGACGACGATTTTGCGATTATGATATTGTATTTGACCACGAATTAATTGAAGATAGCGACGGCGTTATTATTGAAATGAAACTGGTATGGAGTGCTAAACTGAAGCCGCAAAATCGTCGTCGAAATTAGAATCAGCCAATAGCTTGAATACCTTGTATATCCAACCAAAATAGTTTAGTAATCCAAGATAACCAACGAATTAATTTAATATTTATTTATGCGATAAATATGAAATACTTATTTCACTTTTAAAGTGGAATTATAAATCCAATATGATACACCTATGAGCCAAGAATAGTTCTTTCAATTCATTTTTTAGCAGTGTGTATGCGGTCATTTTGTGCTGACATTTAGCGTGACAAAGGTTAAACCTAACATATGGTAAGGGTTCAGATAACAGACTGACGTTTATGCGCTTATGTGCGTAAGGAAGCGAGCAAACGATACAGCGATCAGGTTCGTTATGAATGATGATTGATTTAAACATATTTAATATATAACTAAATATGATTTATTTATTTTAAAAAATACGAGATGAGTTAAGATCTTTTAGGCGATCGTGCT
>CAIOTL010000170.1 GCA_903861155.1 uncultured Bacteroidota bacterium | reverse complement strand
CAATAGTATAAAAAAATGAAGAGGGTAGCTTCAGTACCTTAGCAATCCTTTCTACAACATCAAAATCTGGAGCATGCTTTCCTGTTTCATATTGATTCATTCTGGGACTTGCAACAAATTGATCGATACCAATAGCAATACCAAGCTGTTTCTGTGACAGCTTGGCCTCGAGGCGTGCCTCTTTCAGTCGTTTGCTAATTGGTGATTTTTCAGTCATTCCCAGCCTATCGCCTAATAATATCGACAGCTAAGACTTTCTTAGTTTTTTGCTTGACACGATACTAAGATTTCCTTAGTATACGCCCATTGTGATTAATATATGCTCACAAGGTTAATTTGTTATCACCCGACAAGTAAATTTATTTTGCTTGAAAACAACAATAAAAACTCGGCTCTATAACTCATCGTTTTTTATAATGAGGCTGAAATGAAAGAAAAATTTTTATTGTTGGGATTGTGTTGTTTTTCTCTATTTCAAATATCTGAAAGCTACGCAAAACGTGGCTATTCCCATTCGTACAAAACTCCAAGATACGGTTCTTATGGAAGAACGCATACGGTGAGGCCATATATAAAAAGAAATGGAACTTTTGTTCAAGGCCATCGCTCTGGAAATCCCCGATCTGGTGTTCATTGCCACAATAATGTCTGTTATTAAAACCGAAAATAAGGAAAACAAATGAAGAGTCTTCGATTAATCGTCATTTTTTCAATGTTCATTTTTATTGCACCAGGCTATGCTAATCTTCCATTACCAAACGTTGTGCCAGACGTAGGACCTGGTGGTCCTTTAGTTACTGCTATGAGGGGCATGAATACATTAAACAATGAAATGCTTCAAACTAAAATACTGAGGCAACAACTAGCAATGATGCAGCAACAGCAAGCAATGGACCAGGCAGATCAAAAAGAAATTTATGCTCAGCAGAATATGGCAAAGACTGTTGAAGATAAAATATATTATTGTCTTGAGCATAATGCTGTTGGTCATTCTTGTTACTGGCGTCATCCCAGACTTGGCAACAGGCTAACCATAACGCCTATAAGAAATGTCACCTACAATGGAAACAAAAACTGTCGCAACTATAGACTTATTATTCAAACTCAAAATGAAAAAACGCAAGTAACCAACTTAGCTTGCCGTTTAAGTAGGGGAAGATGGGTTAGGATAGATTGATTATTATTGGATCTATTTTACGCTATAAACGGAAGTCCTCTCGATTATTGCCCCAATTTCCTTTAATCTTACCTAATTTTAAGAGCGGAAAGATTAATTTGATGCCGTTAATTGGGCCAGTAGATGTCACCGCCTGGGGAGGGAACGAAAATTTTGAGCCTTACCCCGAAGGTGCTCGCGATAAAATATTGGTGTATTCGCCAGAGGCACCGCAGCATAACTTCATAAAGCCAAGTCACCCCTATCTTTTTAAACTCTCCCGTACTCGCTGCCCTGAACAATTTTGGATAGAAATCTTTGCGTATCAGCTAGGTAATCAGATGCAAATTCCTGTCCCAGCAACTTTTGTTGGATATAGCACTCGGACGGATCAGTGTGCTGCTTTGATTGAGTGGTTTTATTCGCCTACTGCGGAAGATATTTATATTCGAGGAGGCGATTATTTTACTCGAGCTATAGTCAAATGTTGTGTATGAGAAAAATTATTCATTAAGCGGCGTCCTGATTTATTTGTTCACTAGTTAACGAAACATCCTCATTTTTGACCAACTTTCCATCTTTGAATGGAATGCCTCTAATCACATTATCCAAATGATGAAATCCCCGCAATCGAAGCCAACGTTTTTGTGCACTTTG
>CAIOTL010000169.1 GCA_903861155.1 uncultured Bacteroidota bacterium | reverse complement strand
GCTTGTGCTGGTGCTTACATATTGACCAGAACTTGGACGGCTACCGATTTATGCAATAATGCAACAACTCACGTTCAAACTGTGACGGTTCAAGATATGACTCCTCCAACTTTTGTTCAAGAAGTTTTACCTGCCGACGTAACCGTGGAATGTTCTGCCGTGCCTGCTGCTGCTACTTTAACCGCTACTGATAATTGTGGAACGGCTGCAGTGGCATACAATGAAGTGAAATCTAACAATAGTGAATCTTGTCCTAACAGTTACATATTGACCAGAACTTGGACTGCTACTGATTTATGCAATAATGCAACAACCCACATTCAAACCGTGACGGTTCAAGACATGACTCCTCCTGTAATAGCGGTACCTCCTACTCGTCTTTCTGTTAATTGTCCTGAAACTCCTGCATTTGCTGAAGCTACAGCTACTGATAACTGTAGTACTCCAGTATTAACTTATCTTGATGTAACTACGCCTGGTGCTTGTGCTGGATCCTATTCTGTAACAAGAACTTGGACTGCAACGGATACTTGTGGAAATGCTTCAACAGCTTCACAAACCATAAATGTTAAAGACACAACGCCTCCTGTTATTGCGGCCTTGCCAGAAACAACTACTATTGACTGTTCTGCTACTCCTACTTTTGCTGTGGCAACAGCAACCGATGCTTGTGGAACTGTGGCTTCATTAACTTCTGCTGATGCGACTACTCCTGGCGCTTGTGCCGGATCGTATTCCGTGACCAGAACTTGGACCGCTACTGACGCTTGTGGAAATACTTCAAAAGCTTCACAAACCATAAATATTCAAGATACAACAGGGCCAACAACAACAACTTCATTTTCAGCAAGTGTTGACGTAAATTGTGATGCAATCCCTTTAAAACCAGAATTGGTGTTTATTGATAATTGTTCTGCTGTGTCAACACCTGTTTATACAGAGAAAATTATTAATCAAACTACAAACTCCTACTCAATTGTTAGGGAATGGGATGTATCCGATGCTTGTGGAAACCCATCAAAATTTGTTCAAGTAATAAATGTGACTGTAACAAATAATGTCGTTAATGTAGCTAGTAAGGCCTGTAATACAGCTTCTACAACAATAGATTTAAACAGTTTGTTACCAACAGGCACTCCAGCAAATGGAAGTTGGACAGATGTAGATAATACTGGCGCATTACAAGGTAGCATATTTACACCTCTTGGAGTCTCTCTCGGTGTTACTGTCTTTGAATATAAGGTCAATGACGGAGGTTGTCCTTTAAATATAATGGTAAATATGACTGTAAATAATGATTGTGGCGGAATTGTATTAGGTTGTGAAGCCGTAGTTGTCCACAATGCTTTCTCTCCAAATATAGATGGTAAAAATGACGTGTTTTTCATTGATAATGTTGACAATACAAGTTGTTATCCGGATAATACAGTAGAAATTTATAACCGATGGGGAGTTTTAGTTTATGAAACCAAAAACTATAATAATAAAACCAATGTTTTTGATGGTACCTCTCAAGGAAGATCAACAATAAGCCAGTCATCTGGTTTGCCTACTGGAACCTACTATTACATATTGAATTATACCTCTTTTGACGGAAATGGGAAAATTCAAACTAATAAGAAAGATGGTTTTTTATACCTTACAAGATAAATCTAAATCAAAACCTAACTCCTGGGGATTTAAATCCCCAGGTTTAAAACAACAGACTAAATGAAGACAAGAATACTATTATTCGCTTTGATGTTTACTGGAGTAGTAAGTTATGCACAACAAGATGCGCAATTTACCCAATACATGTACAACACAATCAATGTCAATCCTGCTTATGCAGGGTCGAGAGGAGCCATGAGTATATTCGCTTTGCATCGTACTCAATGGGTCGGATTAGATGGAGCCCCCATCACAAATACCGTATCCATAAATACACCATTGAACGGAAGCAACCTAGGTTTAGGCGTTTCGCTAATAAATGATAAAATTGGACCGACCCAAAATAACACCTTCTCGGCTGATTTGTCCTATACCATTCACACTTCGGAAACAGTTAAACTTTCTTTCGGGATTAAGGCCACTGCTGATTTATTTAATTTGGACGTGACAAAACTAAATCCAGTAGATGCAACTGATGCAAGTCTGCAAAACTATAACAAGTTTTCTCCTAACATTGGTGCAGGAATCTATTTGCATTCGGATAAAGCCTATGTGGGCTTTTCAATTCCTAACTTCATACAGACACAAAACTACAACGACAATCAGGTCGCTATTTACAAGGAAAAAATAAATTACTATTTAATTGCCGGTTATGTATTTGACATGGGGGATTCGGTAAAATTTAAACCAGCCCTGCTTACCAAAATGGTTCAGGGAGCTCCGCTTCAGGTCGATGTTTCAGGAAACTTTATGTTCTACGACAAATTCATGGTTGGAATTGCCTATCGATGGAGTGCTTCTTTGAGTGCTATGGTTGGTTTTCAAGTCTCTGATGGAATGTACATCGGTTATGGATACGACAGAGAAACCACTAATTTGAAAAATTACAATTCTGGTTCCCATGAAATATTCCTGCGCTATGAAATATTCAACAATATCGATAAAATCACAACCCCAAGATTCTTCTAAAACAATTCTTATGAAAAATTATATACTCCTTTGCGTAACTATAGTAAGTGTTTTTTCATTTAGCAGTTATGCACAAAAAGCCAAAGTCACTGCTGCAGACAAGAAATATGACAGCTATGCATACATTGATGCTATTAAAACCTATGAAAGGGTGGCGGCCAAGGGATACAAATCAGTTGATATGTTTAAAAAACTTGGCAATTCCTACTACTTTAACTCCAACTTGGACAAGGCTGCGAAATGGTATGGCGAATTGTTTGCTATGGCTCCTGATCAGGAACCTGAATATTATTATCGTTATGCACAATCGTTGAAATCCATTGGCCAAAATGATAAAGCAAACGAACTGATGGAAAAATTTTATCAGAAAGCTGGAAATGAAAACAGAGCCAAACTCTTCGAAAAAAACAAAAATTATTTGGCTAAAATCAAAGAAAACTCTGGAAGATATCAAGTTGAAGATGCCGGAATCAACTCGAAATATTCGGATTATGGAACTTCATTCTATAAAAACCAACTCGTGTTTACTTCCGCCAGAGATACCGGAAGCTTGTTTCATAGAAAACACAAATGGACGGGACAATCTTTTACCAACTTATATACTGCCGATTTGGGTGATGAAATGAAAACTGGTAAAATCGCTAAGTTTTCTAAAATTATCAATTCTAGATTCAACGAATCGACTCCTGTTTTTACAAAGGATGGAAATACGATGTATTTTACCCGAAACAACTTTCTGGATGGGAAAAAGGGAAAAGATGGCAATAAAGTAACTTTGGTAAAAATCTACAAAGCAAAACTTGAAAACGGCAAATGGGCAAATGTAACCGAACTACCTTTTGACAGCGACCAATACAGTACAGCACATCCAGCACTTAGTCCAGACGAAAAAACAATGTATTTTGCCTCAGACATGCCGGGAACAATGGGACAATCCGATTTATTCAAGGTCAAAATAAATGATGATGGCAGTTTTGGAACCCCCGAAAACTTAGGAAGTACCATTAATACCGAAGGCAAGGAAACATTCCCTTTTGTATCCGATGAAAATGAACTTTATTTTGCTTCCGATGGACATCCTGGACTTGGTGGTTTAGATGTTTTTGTTTCTAAAATTAATCCAGACGGTACCTTCGACGAAGTTCAAAATGTGGGTGATGGAGTCAATTCACCAAAAGATGATTTTGCCTATATAATTAATACCAAAACCCGAAAAGGATATGTTACTTCAAATAGAGATGGAGGTCAAGGTTATGACGATATTTATAAATTTTTAGAAACTAGAAAATTAAAATGTGAACAAGAATTATACGGAAATGTGACTGATTTCGCTACTTCACAAGTACTTCCAGATACCAAAATTATTTTATTTGACAATCTATTCAATATACTAAACACTACTATATCAGATCAAAAAGGAAAGTATTCTTTTGCCGTTGACTGTGGAAAAACCTATAATGTTAGAGCTTCAAAAGATAATTATACGACCAAAGAACAAAAAGTCACCGTTAAAAAAGAAAACGGAAAAACCAATTTGAACATTACTTTGGAAAAAGAGGTTTGCAAAGTTGTCGTTGGTGATAATTTAGGAAAATGCTTTGGAATTAAAATGATTTATTTCGATTTTGACAAATCGGATATTCGAATTGAAGCGGCCTTGGATCTCGAAAAAATATTGGATGTCATGAACCAATATCCATTGATGAAATTGGACATTCGTTCGCACACTGATAGTCGTGGTACTTCCAAATATAACGAAGCTTTATCAGACAGAAGGGCAAAATCTACCATAAATTGGTTGATAAAAAATGGTGTGGATCCAAGCAGACTAATTGGAAAAGGATATGGAGAAACTCAACTGGTAAACAAATGTTCCGATGGTGTGCTGTGCACTGAAGAGGAACACCAACTCAACAGAAGAAGCGAGTTTATTATTACGGCTCTCTAGTTATTTAGAATAAAAGTTTCACAAATGACAACAACCTCGAAATTCATCTTTCGAGGTTGTTTCTGAGGGATTTAATGATTATTGAAAACCATAAATTAAATAAACACCCTATATTTTTACAAAGATATTGGTGTAATATTTTTTTCCTGCTGAATCCGCTCTAATCGAAATTCCAAAATGAGTAAAATCTCCTTCAATGCACGCTTTGTGCTCAGGGCTATTAAGCCATGCATCTAAAGTAGATTTTGGAGTATTATAATCATAAGCAACATTTTCACTTACAGTTTTGGCACCCAAAACATTCATAATATTTTGTGATCGCGCCACAAAATCATAATGATTTACTACATTGTTAATAATCATGTAGTTGTCGTGTTCTTCAGATTTATAGGAAATATAATTATTCTGTTCCAATGAATTTAAACCAATGCTTGCCCTATAAGCATTTATTAAATTCATTGCCTCTTTTTCTGGTGAACTATAACTATAATTCATAGTCACCGCTTGAGATGAAGTTATTGAATTTGGAATTTCTGAATTAACAGGGGAACAAGAATCCATAGCAAAAACCACTATGAACATCAATAAAACACCAAGAAATTTAACCTTCATAAAAAATAATAATTTAAGATAAAGCAGATTGGGGCAAACTTCTTTATTATAATAATTGACTGAAAATGTTTTTAATTAGCGCACGAATATATATTTTTCATCAATTAACTACCAAATTTTATCGATGAAATACACATTTTTTACAATAAAAAATGTAAATTTCTTATATAATTACGATAATCTTCTGATGAAATAATTACTTCCCTGAAAATATTTAATTCAACATC
>CAIOTL010000168.1 GCA_903861155.1 uncultured Bacteroidota bacterium | reverse complement strand
GGATGAAGCTTTGTATTTTGTAATCGAAGAAAAAAACAATCAAGTAGAATTATCCGATAACGGAATCCAATTCCTTTCGGGAGATACAGATAGTGATTTTTTTGTACTTCCAGACATTGGAACTGCCATTGCCATAATCGAAAAGAAAAACTTAGAAAAAGACGAAGAAGCCGAAGAAAAAGAAAAATTATTTCAAGATTTCGGAATCAAAAGCGAGCGTATTCACACGTTGACACAACTTTTGAAAGCGTATACCCTTTTCGAAAAAGATGTAGAATACGTAATCATGGATAACAAAATCATGATTGTAGACGAGCAAACAGGTCGTATTATGGATGGTCGTCGTTATTCGGACGGTTTACACCAAGCGATTGAAGCCAAAGAAAGCGTTAAAATTGAAGATGCAACTCAAACTTTCGCAACAGTTACTTTGCAGAATTATTTCAGAATGTACAGCAAATTAGGCGGTATGACTGGAACTGCCGTTACCGAAGCTGGTGAGTTATGGCAAATATACAAATTGGATGTTGTAGAAATTCCTACCAACAGAAAGATGCTTCGTGAGGACAAAGAAGATTTCATCTACAAAACAACACGTGAAAAATTCAATGCTGTAATCGAAGATGTAACTGAATTATCTAAAGCGGGAAGACCGGTTTTAATTGGAACAACATCAGTCGAAATTTCGGAATTATTAAGCCGAATGTTGAAAATGAGAGGCGTTGCTCACAACGTTTTGAATGCAAAAATGCACAAACAAGAAGCACAAATTGTTGAAGAAGCAGGAAAACCAGGAGTGGTGACAATTGCAACGAATATGGCGGGTCGTGGAACGGATATTAAACTTTCGGCTGAAGTAAAAGCGGCTGGTGGTTTAGCAATTATTGGTACCGAACGTCATGATTCACGTCGTGTTGACCGTCAGTTACGTGGTCGTGCAGGTCGTCAAGGAGATCCAGGAAGTTCACAATTTTATGTTTCACTTGAAGATAACTTGATGCGTTTATTTGGTTCTGAAAGAGTTGCGAAAGTAATGGACAGAATGGGATTGCAAGAAGGGGAAGTTATTCAGCATTCGATGATGACAAAATCTATCGAAAGAGCGCAGAAAAAAGTCGAAGAAAACAACTTTGGTGTTCGTAAACGTTTGTTAGAATATGATGACGTTATGAATGCACAACGTGAAGTGGTTTACAAACGTCGTCGTCATGCTTTGCACGGAGAACGTTTGAAACTGGACATCGCCAATATGTTGTATGACACATGCGATTTGATTGTAGAAGACAATAAATTATCGAATGATTTCAAAAATTTCGAATTCGAATTGATTCGTTATTTCTCAATTACTTCGCCAGTTTCTGAAAGTGATTTCAACAGATTGACTGGAATAGAATTGACTGGAAAAGTATACAAAGCAGCATTATCTTTTTATTCTGAAAAAACAGAACGTAGCGCAAGAGAAGCATTTCCAATTATTCAGAATGTTTATGAAGATAAAAATAACCAATTCGAACGTATTGTAGTTCCGTTTACCGATGGAATAAAATCATTGAATGTGGTTACCGATTTGAAAAAAGCGTATGAATCTCACGGAAATCAATTGGTTGCCGATTTCGAGAAAAACATCACTTTGGCCATTGTTGATGAAGCTTGGAAGAAACATTTACGTAAAATGGATGAGTTGAAACAATCGGTTCAACTTGCCGTTCACGAACAAAAAGATCCTTTGCTAATCTACAAATTCGAAGCATTCAAATTGTTTAGTTCAATGTTAAATGGAGTAAATAAAGAAGTGATTTCGTTCTTGTTCAAAGGTGATTTACCACAACAAAGTGCACCAACTATTCAGGAAGCTAAAGAAGTTCGTCAGAAAGAAAATTACAAAACGACTAAAGACGAAATAGTTTCTAGCGAAAGTGCGAATCACGAAGCAGGCCAAACGCAACAACGTCAGGTTACTGAAACCATTGTTCGTGACCAACCGAAAATTAATCGTAACGATACCGTAACGATTCAAAATGTAGCGAATGGACAAACACAAGAAATGAAATACAAGAAAGCCGAAAGTTTAATCGCTAGCGGGACTTGGGTTATCGTTTCTTAATAAAATTCAGTTTGCAGATTTCAGATTTCAGGCAAAACGGAATAAATAAATAAATAAATGGATCCTCGATTACGAAAGTAGTCGGGGATTTTTTTTTAAGTTTAATCCAAAACAGCTATATTTGCACTTTAAAAAATAAAAAAAGCCTGAAAAAGTATTTCATCATATTGCTATCGTCCATAATATTACTTCCTAGTTTTGGGAATATGGTGGTATATGTGACGTTTAAAATTAATCAGGATGAAATTGCAAAAACCATTTGTGTTCAAAGAAAAGTAGCCAATAACACTTGTAATGGGCGTTGTGAACTTCGAAAAAGTTTAAAAAAATTCGAAGATAACGAAAGAAAAATGGATAATAATCTAAAAGAAAAATCCGATTTAGTTTACATTCAAAACAACATCGAAACTACTATTGCTACTCCAAAAAAAATAGAAAACAGATTAACTCTTTTTTCTCATTCTACTAAGAAACCGATCTCTGTTTCAAACACAACTTTCCGCCCACCGCTCGTATAAATTTATTTTAGTTACCATATTTCAATCTATTTGAAATGATTCTTTCTTTGGCTTAAGCCAAAGAATACAAAGCTATTATATTATAATTTATACCAAATAAAATGAAAAAAATACTATTACTTATTGTCTTTTTATATTCAACAACACAAACTTTCAGTCAATGTGCTTGTTGTGCTGCAGCAGGAGCCAGTGCCTCTTCAATCGATTCTAACAATGGAATATTTACTTTACCAACAAATCAATGGGTTATAGAAGGCTATGGCGATTATAGAACCATTCAAAATGGTGATGCATTACAAGCAGATGAAAAACTTCTTAAAAACATGTTTATTAGCTCATTAGGCGTTCGTTATGGTATAACCAATAAAATCACAATTTCGGCAACCATACCCTATGTATTTTTACATACTAATTATGGAAATGACCGAGGACTTGGCGATTTAGCGCTTCTAGGAACTTTTGATTTATACTCAAAAAACAGTTTTAGTTTTGCTGTACAAGCTGGCGTAAAACTTCCAACAGGAATTCAAAAAGACTCCAACTTCGATAATACTACCGTGGTCGTAGGTTCTGGTTCTTATGACCCAATGATAGGAATACTTTTTTCAAAACATTGGGATAAAATGACCCTTACCGGAAATGGATTTTATAAATATGCAACATCAGGATTTCAAGGTAATTACTACGGCAGCCTTTCTACACAAAGCTTAATGTTATCCTACAAAATCAAAGAGGGTGGTCGTTTTTGTGCTATGGATGAAAAAGCTGAAAAAGCGATGTCCAATTTCGGATGGAATGTTTTTGGAGGTTACTATGGCGAATCGCATGATAAAGTAAAAGAAGATAACGTTGTTGATCCCAATTCGGGTTATTATCTAGGATTTGCAAACCTAGGAACTTCTATTTCATATAAAAAATGGAGCATGCCTTTGACCGTTTCGCTTCCTATAATCAATGATCTTAACGGAAGCCAAAATAATGCAGGATTTAGATTGCGCATCGGAATTGTAAGATCATTGTAATAAACTTGCTGGAATTGAATAACGAAGATTCCGTTTCAAAGAAAATCCTTTACTAAAACTAAAATTTTCCTACATGAGAAAATTAAATCCTCGATTACAAAAGTAGTTGAGGATACCTTTATTGTTAAAATTTTCAAAAAATGCTTTTAAGAAAAAAAAAAATACACTTTAAAAAATTAAAAACCTGAAAAAGTATTTTATTATATTGCTTTCCTCTATTATATTGCTTCCTAGTTTTGGGAATATGGCGGTATATGTGACGTTTAAAATCAATCAGGTTGAAATTGCCAAAACCATTTGTGTTCAAAGAAAAGTTGCGAATAATACTTGTAATGGTCGTTGTGAACTTCGAAAAAGTTTAAAAAAATTTGAGGATAACGAAAGAAAAATGGATAATAATCTAAAAGAAAAATTCGATTTAGTTTATATTCAAAACAACATAGAAACAACTATTTCTTGTCCAAAAATTATCGAAAACAGACTAACTCTTTTTTCAAATTTAACTAAGAAACCAATCTCGGTTTCGAATGCTACTTTTCGCCCACCCCTTGTATAAATATATTTATAGTTTCCAATTTCAACATCTTTGAAATGATTCTTTCGTTGGCTTTTGCCAAAGAAACCAAGGCTATTATATAATAATTTATACAATAAAAATGAAAAAAATATTCTTAATCCTATTAATAATAGGACAATTTGCTTTTGCACAAAATAATGTAAAACAAAAGATAAATAACAAAACCCAAAAAGACAGTACAAAAGTCGAAAACCTTGATGAAGTTTTTGTTACTGCTAATAGAACCGCCACTTTACGCAAAGAAACTCCAGTAGCCATAAGCAAATTAACCACAAAAGCTATCGACGAAACAAAAGCTACTTCCATGTATGAGATTGCCAATAAAGTTCCCGGCATATTAATGGTTAACTTAGGAAACGAACAACATGAAATGTCTATTCGACTCCCAATGACCACAAATCCTTATCATTTATATTTAGAGGATGGATTGCCAATTCGCCCGATGGGAGTTTTTAATCATAATGCTTTATTGGAAATAGATCAATTTAACTTGCAAAGTATTGAAGTTGTAAAAGGACCAGTTTCGTCATTATATGGGCCAGAAGCTGTGGGTGGAGCAGTTAATTTAATTTCTCTAAAACCATCAATAGACCCCGAATTCAAATTTGGAATTCAAGCTGATCAATGGGGTTACAGAAGAATTCAGGCTGCTGGTGGAGCAACAATTGGTAAAGTAGGTTTTCATATTGCAGGAATTTCAAGTGACCAAAAAAACTCTTGGATGACTTTTTCTGATTACAGAAAAGACAATATCAACACTAGAATTGATTACAACATCAACTCAAAAACACGTTTGATAAGCAACACCATGTACGGACAATACTATTCGGATATGAGCGGAAGCGTAAACGAAGACGCTTTCAATAATAGAACTTATAAAAGCACCACCGATTTTACCTATCGAAAATCAGAAGCTTTACGAACAAAAATTACTTTAGAACACGATTGGAATGTCAACGCAAGTTCTTCGGTAACGGCTTATTACAGAGATAATAAATTAGGCCAAGATCCATCCTACAGCATAAAATGGACTTCTGGAAAAACGACAGCGACTGGTCAAGTGAACTCCAGCAATTTCAAAAGTTATGGAACCGTAATGCAGCATACCCAAAAATTTAATTTTTTAGATGCCAAACTTGTTGCTGGATTATCTTATGATTATTCACCAGTAACCTATTGGGCTTATCAAGAAGATTTAAAAGCGAATCTAAACCCAGGGGGAACAACAGTAAATAATTACCAAATTGTTGCGGAACGTCCGGATATAAAACTCGCAAACTATACCGCTGACATCTATAACTCGGCCGAATTTGCTCAATTAAGTTTCAAGCCTTTAAGCAAATTAACCATTACAACAGGGATTCGCTATGATAACATGAAGGTTAATTACAATAATGCACTTGACAATTCGACTGGAACAAAAATATATGATAAAGTAACGTTTAAAGCTGGAGCCAACTATAATGCGCTAGATTACGCTGGTTTTTATGGTAATTATTCACAAGGATTTGCGCCTCCTGGAATTACTTCAATATTCTTGGCTAAACCAGGAACAGGTGGAACAACGGGCGTTCCTGCACAATTTTACTATAACTTAGTTCCTGCAACTTTCAAAAACTACGAAGTAGGTGGATGGATTTCTGTATTGAAAAGCAAATTATATATCGATTATTCATTCTACTATATGGAAGGAAAAAACGAATTATTAAGCATCAAACAACCTGATAATTCAACCGATTACCAATCTGCTGGTGAAACGCTTCATAAGGGTATCGAATTTGGTTTAAACTACAAACCATCTAAAGAATGGGCTATTAGAATTGGAGGAACAACTTCACAACATAAATTTGTCAACTTTATTCTTTCTGACAAACCATCTGATCCAATTAAAAATTTAAACTGTTTAGAAATGCCAACTGCTCCTAAATGGTCAGGAAATTCAGAAGTGAATTATTACCCAAAATGGTTTCCAAATTTTAGAACTTCTTTAGAATGGCAAACTGTTGGAAGCTATTATGAAGATCAAATCAATACCGTTAAATATCAAGGTTATAATATATTCAACGCTAGAATTGGATACAAATATAAAAGCTTAGAGTTTTATGGTAATATAAACAATTTAACCAACAAATTGTATGCCTATATGGTGACAAGAGGAAACACAACGATCTCATTACCAACTTATACAGCTGCAGCTCCACGAACATTTCTACTTGGATTACAATATAATTTTTCATTAAAAAAATAAATTATTTAACAAAAGGCACATCTTTAAAAAAGTGTGCCTTTATAAAATAAAAAACAATTATGGAACAAAAAAAAGTGGGTGCAAAACCCAAAAAGAAAGATTCTAAGCTGGTTAAGAAAATTAAACAAAACATGTACAAATGGCACCGTACATTAGGAATTATTACCATTATTCCGATAATTTTATGGTGTCTTTCGGGTTTAATGCACCCGTTTATGGCTCATTTTTTTAAGCCTGAAATAGCAAATGAAAAATTGGCTACAATGCCAATTGACAGAAGCCAACTGCATTTTTCAATCCAAGAAGTTTTACAAAAAAATGGAATTTCTGAATTAAAAAATTTCAGAATTATTTCTTTTAACAACACCACTTTTTACCAAGTGAAAACTGTAAAAGGAGATTTATTGTATTTCAATACTGTCGATGCAAAACCATTGGCAAACGGAGATCAAAAATATGCTGAATGGCTTTCTCGTTACTTTTTGGATGATCAAAAAAATATTGTAAAAAACAGTGTGATTTTAACTGATTTCACTCCGCAATACAAATACATAAACCGCTATTTACCGGTTTACAAACTTACTTTTGATCGCCCAGACGGCATGGAAATTTATGTAGAAACCGCATCGAGCAAACTGGCGACTTACAACCCAGTTTCGAGACAATTTTTTATCTGGTTTTTCGATACTTTTCATAATTGGTCTTTTGTAGATGCAATCAGCAACAATAGTTTGAGGATTATTTTTATGATTTTTTTCCTTTCGATAATTATCATTTCTGCTTTAAGTGGGATTTTTATTTATGGTTTTTTATGGAAACAATTCAAGAAAATCGATGATTTATCACCCAAAAAAGGTTTACGAAACTACCATCGACAAATAGGAATTTGGATTTCAATATTTACAATTGCTTTTGGTTTTAGTGGTGCTTACCATGCTACAACAAAATGGAAACCATATACTTTGTCGAAGATGGTTTATGAACCAGATTTAAAAAGTGACAAAATAAAAATTGCCCCTCAAAACGTTTTAACAGATTGGAATCGATTAGAAAACTTGAATTTAATTCGTTTTAATGATAGTGTATATTACCGTTGTCAACTAATTGTAAAAGATAAAAAACCCGAAGTCAAAGAAAAATGGGGTAAAAAGAAAAGCCCAAAATCGGAAATAGTTTATGTAAATGCCATAACAAATAAAGTACATCCAAAATTGGATTTTGAATACGCTCAATTCTTGTCATTCTATTTTAGCGGTGATGCTCCAAAAGCTTCTTGTTGCGAAGTGGGTAGCAATTCGGAAATCGAATCGTCGTTAGAAGACACCCGTTTATTGGAAACAAAAGTCATAACCGATTTTAAAAGCGAAGAATATGGATTTGCAAATAAGCGTTTACCAGTTGTAAAATTAGCTTATGATACGCCCGAAAAAATAACTTATTTCATCGAGACTTCTACTTCGAGATTAGCGGCTGTTATCACAAATTCGAATCGATTAGAAGGTTATTCATTTGCTTTTCTTCATAAATTTTTGTTCATGGATTGGGCAGGTAAAAACATTCGTGATTTAACCACAGTTTTGGCAGCAGTTTCGGTCTTAGCGGTTTGTGTTATGGGCTTTATTTTGTTTTTGAAGAAAAAGTAACCCATTTATAATCAATCCTATTCAATCCTCAATTACTGTAGTAGTTGAGGATTTTTCTTTACATTTGAAATAATAAGTTAAACACAGATTTCACAGATTAGCACAGATTAATTTGAGCTAATCTGTGCTAATTTGTGTTAGATTTATTTTGAAATAATTTAGTTCAAATAACATCTCAATGAAAAACATCACGCGCACCGTTTGGATTTTATCATTAGTAAGTTTGTTTACTGATATGGCAAGCGAAATGCTGTATCCAATAATGCCCATTTATCTAAAAACGATTGGTTTTTCGATTGTGTTAATTGGCATTCTCGAAGGCGTGGCTGAAGCTGTGGCTGGATTGAGCAAAGGTTATTTCGGCAAACTTTCCGACCATTCAGGAAAGCGAGTTCCTTTTGTGCGTTTTGGTTATTCTCTAAGCGCACTTTCAAAACCAATAATGGCATTTTTTGTTTATCCGCTTTGGATTTTCTTTGCCAGAACTATGGATCGCATTGGAAAAGGAATCCGAACTGGAGCAAGAGACGCCATACTTTCGGACGAAGCAACACCGGCAACAAAAGGAAAAGTCTTTGGTTTTCATCGTTCTATGGATACTTTGGGAGCAGTTTTGGGACCATTATTGGCATTGCTTTACCTCTATTATTATCCAAAAGATTATAAAACCCTATTTTATATTGCTTTTTTTCCAGGACTTTTGGCCATTTTAGCTTCGTTTTTACTTAAAGATAAAAATAATTCACAACCGAAAGAAAACAAATCGGTTTCCTTTTTGGCCTCCTTTAGTTATTGGAAAGAAAGTCCAATTTTATATCGAAAAGTAGTGGTTGGATTGTTGGCTTTTGCCTTGTTCAACAGTTCCGATGTTTTCTTATTATTGAAAGCAAAACAGTCTGGATTAAGTGATACTTATGTCATAGGAATATACATTTTCTATAACTTGGTTTATGCTTTATGCGCTTTCCCGATTGGGATTCTTGCTGATAAAATAGGATTAAAAAAGACATTTATTTCTGGACTTATCCTCTTTGCAATTGTTTATTTAGGAATGGGTTTCAGCACAAATAGTTACGTTTTAATTGGATTATTTGCTCTTTACGGAATTTACGCTGCCGCCACGGAAGGCGTTGCCAAAGCTTGGATCAGCAACATAACCAACAAGAAAGACACGGCAACGGCAATAGGAACCTACGCTGGTTTTCAAAGTATTTGCACCATGCTGGCGAGTTCTTTTGCTGGGCTTATTTGGTATCAATTTGGAGCAAGCGAAACCTTTATGGTTACGGGAATTGTAACTATTTTGATATTGTTTTACTTTGTGTTTTGGATTGAACCAAAAGTTAAAAATGAGTCAAAATAGCCAATAAAATTTATTTTTTATAAAAATTCTCGCTATATTTACTCTATTAAAAACAGACAACTAATCTTTAAAAAATAAACATCATGGCAAAAAGTCAAGACGCAAAGAAAACCGTAAAAAAAGAACCTCTTAAAACCGCCAAGGAAAAGAAAGAAGAAAAAAGAGACAAGAAAAACGCTCCTAAAAGAGACTAGTTTTCAGATTACAGGTAGCAGATTACAAATCTCAAGTAGCAGAAAAAAAGCAGTTTAAAAATGAAATGAATCATCTTTAAACTGCTTTTTATATTTATGTAAATTGTCCTATTTCTATGTACTCCAAACTGAAATCTGCCAACTGAAACCTGTTTACTTCTTCACAGGAATATTTTCTAAAATTTCTACCACAAATTTCCAGAATTTTTGAGACGATTGTATCGAAGCTCTTTCGTCTGGTGAATGCGCTCCTTGAATGGTTGGCCCAAAGGAAATCATGTCCATATCTGGATAATTCATTCCTAGAATTCCACATTCTAAACCGGCGTGACAAGCCACAACTTTTGGTTTTTCGTTGTTTTGTTTCTCATAGATTTTAACCAATAAATCTAAAATTTCCGAGTTTACATTGGGTGTCCAACCCGGATAAGAACCCGCTAAATTTACTTCGCAACCACATAATTCAAAGGCAGAACGTAAGGCATTTGCCAAGTCAAATTTTGAGCTTTCTACCGAAGAACGTGTCAAACATCCAATAGAAATTTCACCATCTTTGATGATTACTCGCGCCACATTATTAGAAGTTTCTACTAAATCTTCCATATCAGCCGACAT
>CAIOTL010000167.1 GCA_903861155.1 uncultured Bacteroidota bacterium | reverse complement strand
GGGTTTTTCAGTTGTGAATTGCTTTCAAAATTGTATTTTAGCTTATAATTCCCAACATACCGCGATTCAATCGTTTGATATGTTGGTAGTTATGGGTTTATTTTGAAAATAAAAAAGAGTAGTGTTTCGATGTTGTATTGCAGCAAGTTAGTGTTTTTTCTAATCCTGTTACCATTAGAACAACTCTAATTGTTGCGAAGGCTTGTCAGTTTCTACTGGTTTTCGCCCATAAAAAAGTTCCATCATCCCAAATTGTTTGTCGGTGATTTGCATCACGCCAATTTTTCCGTGTTCGGGTAGATTGTTCTTTATTCTTTTGGTGTGGACTTCAGCATTTTCTCTACTGGCGCAAAATCGCATATAAATGGAGAATTGAAACATTGAAAATCCATCGTCCAATAACTTCTTGCGAAAGGTACTGGCTATTTTGCGCTCTTTGCGTGTTTCGGTGGGCAGGTCAAAAAATACTAATATCCACAAACTTCTATATTGGTTTAAACGGGTGTAATGTTCGTCATACATAAACTGGGTACAAAATTTTTCTTGCCGTTCCTTCAAAACATTCGTTCAAGGAATGGGTGGTTCGACTCATTGCCACCATCAACGGACTGTTTTTTCCATCAATATAAACATCGATGCTAGCGATATTTAAAAGTTGCTTTTTTATTTCGGTAGTCAAATTTTCTACTACATCTTCGGTTTCCATAATGTGACACACAATCAAATCGACATAAGGGCGATAGGGTTCCATAATATCATCAGCAAGACAATACGCATTGTATTTGTTGCGATGAAAGATACCCAAAGTCGGCAACATTCCAGAACTGACAATGGCTCGGGCTGTAATAGCACGAAGAATAGCATAGCCATAATTAAATAAGTTATTAGGAGGCAAGCCATTTTGGCCTCGATTGAAAGTTTCCGCTGTTTGAGATTGCTTTGCTTCGGTACTCGCAACCCATGGCAATGATAGGATAGGAGAAAGGCTTTGCCAATAAAACACAGCAGCTCTCGATTCGTGATTGAGCGCATCACCCGAGGTGACTTCCTTTGCCCAAAGTTCCATTTTGCGCATCGGAATTCCTTTTTCTTTGAGCAAACCTGCTTGGTTCATAATTTTGGCACTAATAGTTTGCTGCCACAAATTCTTTTTGAGCGGGGCAGAAGCATTAATTTGATTTTTGAACCGTTCGCTTTGTTCCGTATGTCCGTTGAGAGGCATTAACAAACCAATAGGCAAATGATACTGGTCACAATTGATTAAAGCGACATTATTATGGATTAGTTTCTCCAGTAAACCATTGGTAATCGTAATTTGTTGGTTTTCTAACACAATAACACCAATATCTTCAATAGCCACGGTTTTGGTTTCTTGTTCCTTGTCAGGATAAGAGATGACTATTTGCTCATTTTTGGTGCTTAAATAAGCGGGGTTACCAAAGAAAAGGGTTCGTTTTATCATTTATTAAGGTTTACAAATTTATAATCAGCTGTTTTTAAAAATATAGTGTTAAGATATTTTGGCTAAAGCCTTTTAAATTAATTCCTAGTATTGAATGGGCTATAAAGCCCAATCCTATTGATTTTGAATTGTCTCTAGCTTTTGAATTGCCTCCAGCTTTAGCTGGAGAAAGAGAAATAAAAATGTTAAAAGGCTTTAGCCAAAAAACTATTCCTTATGAAATTTATACTTTGAAATAAATTCATCATATTCTTCTTGATAGCTTTGTTTGCTATGATGTTCTTCTTGATTTTTGATATAATTTCGAACTTTGTCAAGCATAGATTCCGAAACCGACACTGCAAAATATTCATCTTGCCATTCCAATTTATTCAAACACAATTTATTTTTGTTAACCCAAAAAGAAGATTCTCCTTTGATGAGTTGCATTACTTTTTGAATGGTTTGATCTGCTCCCAAAGAAACCAAGCAATGACAATGATCTGTATATCCATTAACAAAATCTACAAAGATTCCTTTCTCTTTAGCATTTTCCTTGATATGATGCCACACTTTTTGTCTTAATTCTTTGTTGTCCAAAAAAGGAATTCTGTTTTTTGTACTCCAAACAAAATGAATATAGGTTTTGATGTAGGGCATATTTTATTATTTAATTGCTATCATCTTTGAATTGCTCTTATTTTTCAATTTCCTCCAGCTTATGAATTGCCTCCAGCTTTAGCTGGAGGGATATAATAATTGATTTTGTAATTGGTTTTAGCTTAAATTATTTGGCTAAAGCCTTTTGTTTTTGTTTATATTTTGTTGAATGGGCTAAAGCCCAATCCTATTGAATTTAGCTGAATAAGAAATTACAATTTGCTCGTTTTTGGTGCTTAAATAAGCGGGATTATCGAAGAAAAGGGCTCGTTTTATCATAATTAATATTCTCCAAGTTGAACAATTTTACCTAAATGATTGATACGGACTTTTATTATATTTTTTAAAT
>CAIOTL010000166.1 GCA_903861155.1 uncultured Bacteroidota bacterium | reverse complement strand
GTTTGGGTAACATTAGTTATTGGCGTTTTCTTTGTTGTTGTAAGTGTTGTATTTTGTAATATACCCAATATTTATTTAGCATCTCTTATAAATAAAGCTTCTTATAATTCGATGTCATCAAGACAAGTGTCTAAAATTGTGCAAACTCATTTGCAAGAAAGTGAAGGTGTGGATACACTTCTTTTTGTTCAAGACTTTATTAATAATGAAACTCATCAAAAAACGAATAGCTAAGTTTTAACTTAAATTCAAAACAGAATTTGCCTCTTTTTAATCGTTCATTTTTTAAATACGTTTCAAGTAAAAGTTTAAGTTAGTTGGATAACTTTTAATAAAACCACAATATCTAAATAATGGACACTATAGAATATTTCACCCTTCTTTTTGGAGGAACGTTTATGATTTTGAATGTATTTTTGCTAATAATCACTCTCTTTATTATTGGTTCGATACTAAAAAATAATTATGTCCGATTGGTATTTTCTATATTGGGGGCTATAATAATCGATTTGCAAATAACTTCGCTTTATTATACGCAGTCCTTTATCAATTATCAATTTTATATTCACTCTAATACTCGGGATATTTCAGGAATGATATTTCTTTATTACTCTGAAATAGGTTTGTTATTCGTTTTTCTGATTTTGTTTATTTCCCTTTTTTATTTCTCCCATAAATTGGCATATGCAACAACTAGTTATATATGTAAGTTTCCCTTTTTTAATGAAAACAGCCATAAACAAAAAATTTTAAAGACCACCAGAATACTAGTTGTTGGATGTTCGATAATGGTTATGAATTTTGACAAAGGTCTTATAAATGAAGCTTTAGATTTTTATTATATTTTGCAAAGTAGCACTACTAGCAATAGAAGAGGCTTTGACAAAGCTTTAAGCCAATTAAAAATGGGGGATTATGTTTGCGCCGAAAACATAAAAGCAATAAAGGGTAAAAATATAATTATTATTTCCTTAGAATCTTTTGAAAAAGGCTATTTAAGTGAAAAATTCGCTAAGCTTACTCCAAATTTAAGGTTGCTTAAAGAAAAATGGAACTATAATACTATAAAACCAAATGATGGAAGCTCTTGGACAAGCGGTTCGCTATATACCTGTTTAACAGGTTTTCCTGCTTATTTTGGAGTAGACGGTAATGCAATATTTCAAACGGCTCATCATTCAGAAATTTCTAGTATTGGTAATGTTTTCGAAAAAGCGGGTTATAAAACCACATTTTTAATAGAAAATGCAAGTTTTTCAGGGACACAAGAAATGCTTCATACTTTCAAAATCGATAATATTATCGACAAAGAGCTATTAGGAGGAAAAGCGCGGGATAAAGATTTATTCGACAGGGCAAAATTAGAAATACAATCGAATTTGTCTAATAAAAATCCATTCGTTATCTTTATTTCAACCGTTGATACTCATTTTCCGGATGGTATTTTAGACGAACGAATGAAAGCGTATGTTTCGCCTAAAAAGTCAGATCTTGAATTTATGGTTTCGGCTGTCGATTATTTAGTTGGTGATTTTGTTCATTTTTTGGATAAAGAAAATATTCTTTCGAATACCGTAGTTTACATATTTCCAGATCATTTAAAAATGGGAGATCCTTCTTTGTTTGACGGAACGGGAGAAAGAGGTTTGTATTTACTATCGAATGCTACAGAGAAAGATCTCTCGGTAAAAGACAGGAATAATTTATACCAAATTGATTTGGCTAAAATTATTCTAAAAGGAGCCTTAATTCAAAACAATCAGAAGTTTATGACGGATTATCTTCCATCAAATAAAAATCAATTTATTCAAAAAAATGTCAATCTGCTAACTTCGGTCAATTCTTCTGGTCTTCTTCGGTTTTATTCGAATAAAATAAGAGATACAAAAGACGATGAAGATTAATCAAAGCATAAATTGTAGTGCAATTATTCATTCTCAAACATTAAAGACGCCAATTGTTTGTCTCTTTCGTATATATCCTCATAAAAATGAATTGTCCCCTCGTTATCAGCCCAAGCGGTGAAATAACCAATATAAACCGGTATCTTGTTTTTGAGCGTATACCAAGTTTCTAGTCCGTCATTCATGGCAGCATCAATTTTTTCGGGGTAAATACCAGCCCATTTGCTCAAATTTATTAGCGTCAATCCCTTTGTAAACTTTATCGGCGTAAAAAAGTAGAGGGAAGAAATTTAAAGTTCGGTTTCCGGATTTGTTTTTTCGGACGCAATGAAAAGTTGATAGAGTTAGTTGAGTTTTTGTTTCTAGGAACCGAAACTTGAACGCCCTCCTCTTGCAAATTGTTGATTTTATCTTACTGCGAATCGCCCACTTCGCTCATTACTTTTTTATCAAACCATATATTGAAACTGATGTTTGCGGTACAAAGTCTCCACATCAGGACTTGAAGATCTTGAGAGTGGATATATTTCGAAAAACGACGCTACTAAATTAGTGTCGAAAGTAATTTTACTGTACTTATGAACATCATTTGAGACAACAGCCAGTTTAATGATGGTGGCCTCGATTTTGTTTTCGCAAGAAAGATTTGTAAATGAGAAACCGAAAACAAGGATTAGAATTGTTATAATTGAACTTTAATAGTTCGCTCATTTCCAATCAATGACAGTATAAAAACACAAAAAAAGAGATGCTTTATTCTTGTTTTGTGGAGTCATTTTCTAATGAAGAACAGAATTGTTTTGATACATAAAAAGTTCTAAATCCCCAAATTTTTAATTTTCAGCCACCATATCAATCGGTCTTATATATTTCCCTAATTTTGCCACCCGAGACCATTAGGTCGAATTGTACGAAGTAAAAATATTTTATAAAAGCGTGGGAAGTAAAAATAAGTTAAAAAGATTCAAGGAAAACGAAACATTCGAGAATGTTTTTCAACCAACAAGGGAAGAAGTAGTGGCAGATTTGTTTCCGCTCAAAGGGAAATGGAAGGCTTATTTTTTCAAAAATGACAACCCATTAGTGCTTGAATTGGGTTGTGGTAAAGGCGAATACTCTGTTGGCTTGGCCGAAAAATATCCAAACAAGAATTTCATTGGAATCGACATCAAAGGGGCTCGTTTTTGGCGTGGTGCTAAAACCGCAGTCGAAGCTGGTTTGAACAATGTGGCATTTATTCGGACTCAAATTGAATTAATTCACCACATTTTTGCCGAAAACGAAGTGGATGAGATTTGGATTACTTTTCCAGATCCGCAAATCAAATACAAACGCACCAAACATAGAATGACCAACTCGGAATTTCTGCAATTGTATAAAAAAATTCTCAAGAAAGACGGCGTAGTAAACCTGAAAACAGACAGCGAATTTATGCACGGTTACACGCTGGGATTGCTGCACGGCGAAGGGCATGAGGTGCTGTATGCCAATCATAATGTCTATGTAAACGAAGGAAGCCCGGAGGAAGTTACTGCTTTTCAGACTTTTTACGAAAAACAATATTTGGAAATTAACAAATCAATTACGTATATTCGATTCAAAATTAAGGAATAATATTTTTTTCAATCTAATATTCGCCCATTTTTGAACGCTTGACCCACAATAAATGAATTTTATAACGCCATTATTTTTAGGTTTCATTACCGCTTTTATAGGGATTATACCTCCGGGATTAATCAATATGACTGCCGCGAAAGTGAATCTTAATGAAGGAAAAAAGAATGCATTGTGGTTTGTTTTGGGAGCGATTCTGGTTATCTTTTTCCAAGTTTTTATAGCTATATCTTTTGCCAGAGTTATAGACCGCCGTCCGGATTTAGTTACGCTGTTGCGTGAGGTGGGACTCGGCATATTTGCCACTTTAACAATTTATTTTTTATGGCTTGCTAAAAAACCCAAGGACAAGACAAGAAAATTCAAGCAAAATAGCAAAACAAATCGATTTTTTCTTGGGATAGTCCTCTCGGCGCTTAATTTTTTTCCTATTCCTTATTATGTCTTTGTGAGTGTTACTCTGTCTGCATATAAGCTATTCACCTTCGACATTACTTCCATATTAATCTTTGTAAATGGTGTTATTCTTGGTTCGTTTTTGGTTTTCTATTTTTATATTGCATTCTTTAACAAGATTGAAAATAAAACGGAATATATCCTGAAAAATATGAATACTATCATTGGGAGCATAACAGCATTAATTTCGACGATTACTTTGTTGAACATTATAAAATATTATTGGCAATAATAATGACCAATTCAAGCGATAATTTTTTCAGCAGGGTTTATGGCATTGCTCTGCAAATTCCATACGGCAGAGTTACATCATATGGAGCTATTGCAAAAGCATTGGGAACCGCTCGATCTGCCAGGATGGTGGGATGGGCAATGAATGCAGCGCATTATAATGAAGAGGTTCCTGCGCATAGAGTCGTAAACAAGAAAGGTTTTCTCACTGGCAAACATCATTTCGACGGAACCAATTTGATGCAACAATTACTTGAAAACGAAGGAATTAAAGTGGTAAATAACCAGATTGTTGATTTTGAAAAGCATTTTTGGGAGCCGGGAATTCAATTTTGATTTTATTCAATCAATTCCAAGCATTTCACTCAATAAATCAAGTCTAAAACATTTATAATAAGAACTTTTCACAGTATCTTTGCTATCGAGAATTTTAAGAGAATCAGTTTAAATAAATATAATTTTTCAATTGGGATTCAACAATTGAAAACCAGAAGCAGAATATGAAATTAGATAGAAAAGAAATCCTTAAAGCATTGGAAAACATAACCATTGCTGGTGAAGGGAAAAATATGGTTGAGAGTGGAGCAATTGCAAACGTAATCACTTTTGGAGACGAAGTAGTAGTAGATTTAGTGTTACACGTACCAGTTATGCATATCCGGAAACGCGCTGAAGACGACATCAAAAAGACCATTCTCGAATTGGTCTCGCCACAGGCAAAAATCAAAATCAATGTTAAAGTTGAAACTCCCGAAAAAAGCGAAGTTACAGGAAAATCGATTCCCGGAATAAAAAATATTATTGCCATTGCTTCCGGAAAAGGTGGTGTTGGAAAATCAACAGTAACTGCAAATTTGGCGGTAACGCTTGCTAAAATGGGCTTTTCAGTTGGAGTTCTTGATGCCGATATTTACGGGCCGTCAATGCCAATGATGTTTGATGTTGAAAATGAAAAACCAATTTCAATTATTATCGACAGCAAATCCAAGATGAAACCCATCGAAAGCTATGAAGTTAAAATACTCTCGATAGGTTTTTTCACTTCCCCAAGTCAAGCTGTTATTTGGCGTGGTCCAATGGCTGGAAAAGCATTGAACCAAATGATTTTTGACGCTGATTGGGGAGAATTAGACTTTTTATTGGTCGATTTGCCACCAGGAACAGGAGATATTCATCTTTCCATTATGCAATCGTTGCCGATAACTGGCGCAGTAATAGTAAGTACTCCACAAGCCGTGGCACTATCTGACACTAGAAAAGGAGTCTCGATGTTTATGTCCGAAACCATCAACATTCCAGTTCTTGGAATTGTTGAAAATATGGCATATTTCACTCCAGAAGAATTGCCAAACAACAAATATTATATCTTCGGGAAAGAAGGAGCAAAAAATCTCGCAGAGGATTTGAAAGTTCCATTTTTAGGGGAAGTTCCAATAGTACAATCCATTCGTGAAGCAGGTGATTTTGGTCGTCCTGCAGCTTTGCAGACAGGTTCAGTAATTGAAACTATTTTTGAAGAAATCACCAGAAATGTGGTACAGGAAGTTGTGTCTAGAAATAAAAATTTACCAGCTACCGAAGCTATTAAAATAACGAATATGGCGGGTTGTGCAGCAGTAAAAAAATAAACCTAACAACAGAAGTGGTATAAAACAAACGAAAATGACAAAAGAAGAATTAACAAATGATGTTCTGAAAGCACTCGAGGAAATTCGCCCTTTTTTGAATCGTGACGGCGGTGACATTTCGCTCATTTCAATCGATGACAACAAACACGTAACTGTTCGTCTCGAAGGAGCTTGCACCAATTGTAGCGTGAACCAAATGACGCTAAAAGCGGGTGTGGAAACTACTATTAAGAAATTTGCTCCGCAAATCGAAACGGTTCTGAATATAGAATAAATTGGTAAGGTGTGACCCAGCAGAAAAAGTAGGGTTGGGCTATGCATTATAATTCGTTGTCAAAAGAGGTGATTTTCATTATAGCCACTTAGGTAAAACTAAATAAATTAATAAAATCCAATGTTTTTTTTCATAATTTCATCCAATTGAAATCGTCAAACTAAGCAAATTCAAAACAAAATAATTCCGAGCAATTAACAAATTTCCCAATTTCCAACATCAAAAATGGATATCACAATACAAATTACCGACCGAAAAGGGAAGACTCACGAAGTGAAAGTACCTACGGATATGGGGCTAAATCTAATGCAAGTCGTTCGTGCTTATGAACTTGAGCCGATAGGAACCATTGGTATTTGTGGGGGTATGGCAATCTGTCCCACCTGTCACTGTTATGCGGTCAATGATGTTAATTTGCCAGAAAAAAGAGAAGCGGAGGAAGCCACCATTTCGAGATTGCAAAATGCAAAATCAACTAGTCGTTTGAGCTGCCAAATTCCAATTTCCAAAGAACTGGAGGGTTTGGCGTTAGAAATGGCTCCGATATTTTAGGTATAATTTTTCGAATGAAACAATGTCTGATTTCATTTTTCATTCATAAAAAAATTTGGAATAAAAAGTTATATTAAAAAACTAATATATTCATTTATAGTTTTAAATTTGCAGTGAATTCACTAAAAAATTGTCAAAAAATGGAAGAGATAGAAGTGCCTACTGAACATTTACACGAAGCCATCAACGAAAAAGCAACAGAGGAAAAAGGTAGATGGGTTACACTCGTGGCTTTATCTACGGCATTTATTGCAGTTTTGGCTGCCATAGCAGGATTGGTAGGAGGACATGAAGCAAATGAATCTATGTTAGACCAAATAAAAGCGTCAGATCAATGGGCTTTTTATCAATCTAAAGGAGTAAAATCAGAAATTACATCATCTACATTACAAATTTTAGCAGCCATACCTAATAAAACAGATTCATCCAAACTTAAATCTAAATTGAATCGTTATGAGAAGGAAAAAGAAGAAATTAAAACCAAAGCTGAGAATTTTGAGAAAAGTTCCGAGGAACATTTAAATAAGCATTTGCCTTTGTCTAAAGCAGTGACTATTTTTCAAATTGCCATTGCCTTATCTGCAATTTCTATTATTACTCAAAAGAAATTTCTATGGTATATTGCTTTAATTCTTATGCTTGGAGGCTCTTATTTTTTGGTTTTGGGAATCTTCTAGAATTGATTTTCAAAAATCTTACAAAAGATTATTGCCGTAAACATCCTTTTTTGTTAAATTTTATTTGAAAGCAGAAATTCCTGTAATATCCATTCCTGTAATTAATAAATGAATGTCATGAGTCCCTTCATATGTTATTACGCTTTCTAAATTCATTATGTGCCGCATAATAGAGTATTCTCCGGTTATCCCCATTCCGCCTAGTATTTGTCTTGCTTCTCTGGCAACATGAATTGCCATATCTACATTATTTCTTTTTGCCATTGATATCTGGGCAGTTGTCGCTTTTCCCTCATTTCTCAAAACTCCCAATCGCCAAGTTAGCAATTGTGCTTTGGTGATTTCTGTAATCATTTCGGCTAATTTTTTCTGTTGTAATTGAGTTCCGGCAATAGGTTTGCCAAATTGTATTCTTTCTTTAGCATATCGCAAAGCAGTATCATAACAATCCATGGCAGCACCAATTGCTCCCCAAGCAATTCCGAAACGAGCAGAATCTAAACAGCCAAGTGGTGCACTTAATCCTGATTTATTGGGTAATAAATTTTCTTTTGGGACTTTCACATTATCAAAAATCAATTCACCCGTTGCCGATGTACGAAGTGACCATTTATTATGCGTTTCTGGTGTCGAAAACCCTTGCATACCACGTTCTATAATCAATCCGTGAATTCTTCCTTCTTCATTTTTTGCCCAAACTATTGCAATATCCGCAAAAGGTGCATTCGAAATCCACATTTTGGCACCGTTCAAAAGATAATGGTCGCCCATATCTTTAAAATTGGTAATCATACTTCCTGGATCTGATCCGTAATTGGGTTCGGTCAAGCCAAAGCAACCCATGAATTCTCCCGAAGCCAGTTTGGGCAAATATTTCATTCGTTGTTCCTCGTTTCCGTATTTCCAAATCGGGTACATCACCAGTGATGATTGTACCGAAGCAGTTGAACGAACGCCAGAATCTCCTCTTTCGATTTCTTGCATAATCAAACCATATGAAATATGATCTAGACCTGCGCCTCCATATTCTTCAGGGATATAAGGGCCAAAAGCACCAATATCAGCCAAGCCTTTTATCATTTGTTTCGGAAATTCGGCCCGTTGTGCATATTCTTCAATGATTGGGGAAACCTCACGGTTTACCCATTCTCTTGTGGCTTCCCGTACTAATTTATGTTCATCGGTCAATAAATCGTCAAGGTTGTAATAATCTGGAGATTGAAATAAGTCTGGTTTCATGGTTCGAAAATTTATCTAACAAATCTACATAAAGAAATATAACAAAACAAAGACTAATTGTTATATTTTTAAAACAATAAATGTAATTTGAATTGTAGGTTACATCTTCAAATAAAAATCCTTTGTTAATTCGATATATTTCGAAGTATAAATATGTCGGGCAGTTTCGATAATCAATTCGTCAACTAGAAATTCGTCAATTTCATTTCGGCTAAAAGCCAATAAACTACGTTTGATTTTGGTAGTTGGAGTGCCTTTTACTCGGGTGATTTTAAGAGGATATAAATCATATTTTTTGGCAATCGCCAAGAAATTTTCTTCTTCTTTAAATGGAATAATAACAGAGAAAATTCCGTTTTTCGAAAGCAATAAATCAGCGGCTTCAATCAAATCTTCAAAAGGCATCATATCAGCAAAACGAGCTAAATTGCGTTTTTCGGTTTCGGATTTAAAATCGTCAGTGTAAAAAGGGGGGTTCGAAACGATTAAATCATATTCGTCTTCGGGTTCTTCGACAAATTCATCTAAGCCAGCGTGGAAACAATATAAGCGGTCATTCCACTTAGAGTTTTCAAAATTATCAGTTGCTTGTTCATAAGCGTCTTCATTAATTTCGAGCGCATCAATTTGAGTGGCAGAACTTCTTTGCGCAAGCATCAAAGCAATGATTCCTGTTCCTGTCCCAATGTCTAAAATGCTATTTGGATTGATTTGAATTGGTGTCCAAGCGCCAAGTAAAACCCCGTCAGTACCAATTTTCATGCCGCATCGGTCTTGTTCAAGAGAGAATTGTTTGAATTGGAATTTAGACAATTTAGATTTTTTAGGATATTAGATAACTTAGATTTTTTCTAAAGTCGCAGACGTTTCTAATACTCTAAAATCGTAGCGAATCTAAAAATCTGTTAAAGATACATTTCAATCAAACCTTCTGGTAAATCCATAATAACTTTTTTGTTTTCCCTGTCAATTTTTACAAGGAAATGGTCAATCATTGGAATTAATATTTCAACTTCTCCATTCAAAACTTCGAAAAGTGGTTGGGCAGTTGTGTCATTTACAGATTGTATTTTTCCAACAATTCCAAGGCGATTATCTTCGACCTCAAAACCGATTACTTCGTGAAAGTAGAATTTATTGCCGGTAAGTTTGGGCAGCATTTTTAAAGGAAGGTATAAATCGTTACCTAAAAGAGTATCGGCTTCTTCTTCTGTATTTACGTCTTCAAAACGAATTCTAAGAAAGTCATTTTTATGTAGTGAGCTACTTTCAATAAAAAAAGGAACCAAGTGTTTGTTGCATTCAACAAACACTGATTCCAAGTTTTCGTATAAGTCAGGTTCGTCTGTATCTAAATAGGCAAGAACTTCCCCTTTGAAACTAAATTTTTTTGCGATTTTACCTAAATAGAAACAATCTTCCTTACGCATCGTCGCTTTTGAAATTATGCTTCAGTTGTTTCGTTATTTTCTTCAGCAGCGGGAGTTTCTTCAACTTCAGCAACAGGAGCTTCTTCAGCAACAACTTCTTCAACTTCTTCAATGGCAGGTGTTGCAGCAGCGATAGCATCAGCTTCTGCTTGAGCAGCTGCAGCTAAACGTTTAGCATTTACATCTTGTTCTGCTTTGAAAGCTTTAGCTTTAGCATCAGCTTGCGCTTTTGTTAAACCTTCTTTTTTAGCATCTACTTTTCCTGATTTTGCTTCTAACCAAGTAGCTAATTTTGCATCTGCTTGTTCTTGAGTTAAAGCTCCTTTACGGATACCACCGTCAAGGTGATGTTTTAACAAAGCTCCTTTATAAGAAAGAATTGCTTTAGCTGTATCAGTAGGTTGAGCACCATTGTGCAACCATTTTACTGCGCTATCAAGATCTAAATCGATAGTTGCAGGATTTGTGTTTGGATTGTAAGTACCAATTTTTTCTAAGTATTTACCATCTCTTTTTGAGCGAGCATCAGCTGCTACAACCCAGTAAAAAGGTTTTCCTTTTTTACCGTGTCTTTGTAATCTAATTTTTACTGACATAATCTTATGATTAAATTTTGAGGTACTCGACCTCGATTAATTAAGG
>CAIOTL010000165.1 GCA_903861155.1 uncultured Bacteroidota bacterium | reverse complement strand
TTTTGGGTAGATAGGTATGACAAACGTCATACTTTATTTTATTCAAATATATAAATAATTCTTTACAAATCATCAAATGGACTTTTTATTTGTTGCAAACTTTTCGTACTTACGTGGGTATAAATTTCAGTGGTTTTGCTACTGCTATGGCCAAGTAATTCTTGAATGTAACGCAAATCGGTTCCACTCTCTAATAAATGAGTAGCATAACTATGTCTCAGCCAGTGTAAGGTGACAGGTTTTTTTATACCTGCCTTTTGTAAGGCTTGTTTTAAAACACTTTGTAAACTTTGTTCTGAATATTGATCTCCACCATTTTGTCCTTCAAAAAGCCATGTTTTGGGTTTATATCCTCTATAATATTCCCGTAGCATTTCTAATATTTTAGATGACAAAGGCGCAATTCTATCTTTTTTCCCCTTGGCATTTTTTAGTAATACAATATTTCTTTTTGAATCTATATCTAGAGGTTTCAAATTTAATAGCTCACTTCGGCGCAAACCACAACTATAAATTAAACTTAACATCATTTTGTGTTTAATGTTGCTATGCGCATTCAATATCAATTTTACTTCCTCTTTGCTCAATACATTGGGCAATAATTTAGAACGTTTGGGTCGGTGAATGGCATCTACTACAATAACTTTATTTTGCACAGTTCTAAAAAATAGTTTTAAAGCATTAACGATTTGGTTCTGATACGAAGCCGAAAGATTGTTTTTCAAAATATACGCATTATTGTACACAATCACATCTTCGTTAGTAATTTCGGCAATGGGTTTTTCCCGGTAAAAAACCAAAAATGATTTCAAGGCTTCACTATAGGTCATTATCGTACTTTCGCTATACCGTTTAGAACGCAGCCATTGTTTGAATTTCTCGATTTGTTCGATGCCTTCGGTCGAAGGAATGGTATGTGATAGCGGTCTAAGTTTAAACCGAATTCGGTTTTCCTCAGTATCAGGAAGATGCCAAACACCCAATGACTGACTCCAACGAGAACCCTCAATCAATTTGATTCGAGCAATGAATTCGGTATTCTTTTCAAAATAAACCGAGATTCGCTTTTCTTTTCGGTGTGTGATTGTTTTAGCTTCCCATTTCATAATCAGTTAATTAAAACTCTAAAGTAACGAATTGTTTTTAAATCCAAAAACCCGCCCCACTAACAAATCTCAAAAATAACTAAGCCCTTAGTTCAACTACCCCCATTTTGAATTGGCAGCTATCGATAACCCCAGTTCAAAGCATAATTTTTATTACTTTTTTCATCAAGGAAAAATTAAAGATCTTCTTCAATAAAAATAGCAGTAGCTACTCGCCTGATGTATGCTCCATCAGAATGAAAAAGCCCAACCATCCTCATACTTTTAGACCAAAAAATCACGCGGGATTCTGTGATAATCTGTGGCTAAAAAACCGAAGCAGTGCTTCTAAGAATTAAACCTAAACCACCCCAATCACACAAACTACCTTACCACCGTCTGTGGCAAAAGGAACATAACTGCCCGCATTTTCCACAAAAAAAGAAATTTCCAATATAAAAAAAACAACCCCTTCCCCATCAGGAATAACGTCAAAACCCAACTGGATCGCTTCGGTAATCTTGCTTTCAAAACAAAATAGCGACCAATCCGTCAACTTAAAAAAACTGTTAGAGGTGTCAAAATCAAACCGTAAGGCACCCATTCGCAAACCAACACAATTGGCACCTTCAGGAAAAACAAAAGCCGCAGCTGTGTCAAAAGAATCAATAATCAATAGGCTTCGTTCAGCATCAAAACGGTAATTCCCCTTGAAAGTATTCCTGAATAATCCATCAGGATTCAAATCATAGCCCGTAAATAAGGCGCGCCCCCCCTCCGTTGCAAAACCGTTTTTCAAACTGCGCTTGCCCCTTTCGGCTATCGCGTCACAACACATAACCTTGCCCATAACCGTAGTAAGACCATTACAAACAGCCAGATTATTGCTTCTGGGCAAAACCTCATTAAGGCCAATCCTGATCACTTTGCACAATCGGGTAACGGCGCCAAAATCAGAGGCGTTATCCCTGCTTCGGGCATATTTTGGGTCCGTTTGCATCCCCTCGCTGGTAAAACCGCTTGTCTTTCTTAAAACGTGGTCGTCATTTAAATTATAATTTACATACCCCTTCATAATCCGCTTTGGAATTTTTCCTTTACTGAAAACTTTTGCCATAAAAATTAAAATTAAATAGATTAAAAAAAATAATTTTACAAATTTACGAATTTATTCAATTGATTTTAAGCGAGTTAGGTGATTATTATAATTATTTTAGGACAGGTCAAGGACGATTCATAACTAAGGTTACTGTATAGCTACTCCCTAGATACTCCCTATCAAAGCCTAGGTTGTGGTACCCCCACGATATATAAAATAACGGTGGGTTCAACCATAAAAAAAGCCATAACAGTCGTTATAGCTCATTTACAGTATACTATTTTAAAGGAATGCCCCTAATAATGGATCAGTTCAAGCAACATTTTCTCAAACCTTCCCTTCGGCAAATACTGGTCTTCCAAGACTTTTGTAAACGGAATGGGACTGTCTAAACTCGCGGCGCGTTGTACTGGAGCATCCAAATATTGGAAACAATTTTCCATCAGCAAGGCCGAGAGATCACTGGCAATTCCACCAAACAGTGAATCTTCCTGATAAATTATCACTCTTCCTGTTTTCTTGGCAGATGCAAAAATAGCTTCAGTATCTAAGGGTTGTAACGTTCTTAAATCCACCAAATCAGCTGAAATTTCAGGATTTTTATCCAAGGTTTCCAATGCCCAATGTACGGCTGCGCCAAAAGCAATAATCGTGACCTGATTCCCCTTTTTTAGCAAAGCAGCTTTCCCTAGCGGAATAGTATAATAATCCTTAGGCACCTCTTGGTAGATACTTCGGTACAACTGTTTGTGTTCAAAGAATAATACAGGATTGGGATCATTGATAGACTCATTCAACAATCCTTTGGCATCATACGGAAACGCGGGATAAACCACTTTTAATCCGGGAGTTTTGGTAAACCAAGCTTCATTGGTTTGCGAATGAAAAGGTCCGGCTTGTGAACCACCACCGCAAGGCATTCGAACTACGACATCGGCATTTTCATTCCAACGGTAATGTGATTTTGCTAATAAATTGACGATTGGATTAAATCCTGTGGATGCGAAATCGGCAAACTGCATTTCGACAATTGCCTTGTATCCGTTGATAGACAATCCCATTCCTGCCGAAACCACCGCGCTTTCGCAAATGGGGGTATTGATGACTCTTTCTTTTCCAAATTGTTTTACAAATCCGTCGGTAATCTTGAAAGCACCACCATATTCAGCGATGTCCTGACCCATAATTACCAGGTTTTCGTAACGCTCCATCGATTGTCTCAAGCTGCCGGAAATGGCGTCAATAAAACGAATATTTTCCATTTCTTCAGAAGCTTTAACTTCTTGAAATTGAAAGGATTTATAAACATCATTTAATTCTTCATTGTAGGAAGATACAATTTTGGGTTCGGCATTGACAAGTGCCAAACTATCGTTAATTTCTTTCTTAATTTCACTTCTTAAAGTCGAATCAAATTCTTCCGAAAGAATTCCGTTTTCGACTAAATATTTCCTGTAATTATCTACTGGATCTTTTATTGCCCAAAAATCCATCAAGGCTGAAGGAACATATTTGGTGCCACTCGCCTCTTCGTGTCCTCGCATTCTGAAGGTTTTAAATTCCAACAAAACGGGACGAGGATTTTCGATCATCGAAGCTTTTAATTCCGATAATTTGCTAAAGACTTCAAGAATATTATTACCATCTATAATATGGCTTTCCATTCCGTAACCGATTCCTTTATCGGCTATATTTTCGCAACGAAATTGCTCGTTGGTAGGAGTCGAAAGTCCATAACCGTTATTTTCAATAATAAACATCACCGGCAATTCCCAAACCGAAGCGATATTCAATGCTTCGTGAAAATCGCCTTCGCTCGTTGCTCCTTCGCCAGTAAAAACGGCTGTTATTTTCCCATTTTTCTTCAATTTGTTGGCCAATGCAATCCCGTCGGCAATGCCTAGTTGTGGACCCAAATGCGAAATCATTCCGATGATTTTGTATTGTTGCGTTCCAAAGTGAAAACTTCGATCACGACCTTTGGTAAAACCGTTGGCTTTGCCTTGCCATTGCGAAAAAAGGCGATATAACGGAATATTTCTACCGGTAAAAACACCTAGGTTTCGGTGCATTGGCAAAATATATTCGTCTGTATCCAAAACCGCCGTAACCCCAACCGAAATGGCTTCTTGACCAATCCCAGAAAACCATTTTGACACTTTTCCTTGTCGGATTAGAATCAGCATTTTTTCTTCAATTAACCTTGGTTTTACTAGCTTTTTATATAAATCCAATAATTGGTCGTCGGTAAGATTTTTTCGGTCGAAATACATTGGATAGTTTTTTAAAGTATTTCAAAAGTATAAAAAAATAACAGTTTACTCTTTAAATGTTATATTTTTTATAGTAAGTTTTTTTCCTTATCCCATTATAAAAAAATATTTCTTTTAAAATTCTAGAAAGTTAAGTTCATTGATGTTCCTGCCATCACATTAATAACCTTATTATTAATTTTTATATAAATATTTAATGCACTCGTATTGGTTACCATACTTTTATTTACAGAGAATTTTAGATTTCTAAAAGCATTAATATAATCGACTAAGTCAATTTGTTTTGTGTAATAAATAGTTTGATTATTCGCTAATAATTTAAAGAATTTTTCTGCTTCATCCCATTTATTTTGATCCGTTCCCATTTCCCAACTATGTCCCCAAATATCTAATACAGCAAGATCTTTAGTTTGCAAAAAATCATTTATTACTTTATAAAAGCTTTCTAATTCTTTTTTGTCCTTTTCGGGTTGATTGGTTTCCCAATACACTTTTCCAAACTGATGAATGGTTGGATGCCATCTTAAAAATTCTTTTGGAATTTCAAAATTATATGAATCACCAACCGTTCTGGCATATTCAATTCCCAATCCATTAATGGCATCTATTACAGCATCGTTGGTATTGCCAAAAGGATACGCCATTCCCCTCACGGGATATCCCATCAAGCGTTCAAGTTCTTTTCTGTCTTCTAATATTTCATAAATGACATCTATTTTAGAAATATCAGGTAAATTTGGATGATTAGCCGTATGTACTGAAACTTCGTGACCATTATAAAGATCCTTCATCTCAGTTCTATCAAGATAACCGGTCGTGCCAAGTTTGTTAGAATTCAAATGAAAAGTTCCAACAAGATGATATTTATTCATAAGTTTTACCAATTGTCTGTCTTCGGTTCTGCTATCGTCATAACTCAAAATCAATGCTTTGGTTTTTCCTTCCGGGAAAAGCATTTCAATTCTGACGGCACTTTTAGCGATTTCTGGATTAGTTTGAGCAACTGCAGAAAAAGTAATCAATAGCAGTAGTAAAGTTATTTTTTTCATTGTTTATTTTTTAATTATCCAACCATTTTTTAAAATCATTAACGCGATCCCGGCTTAAAATTCTAGCATCACTATCCAAAAATTTTGTTGCAATAGACAAACGGCTGTTGAAATAAGTGCTCACTTTCTCTATCGAATGAATATTTAAAATTATTTTTCTGTTGATTCGGAAGAAGTTTTTGGGTTGCAACATCGTTTCCAGTTGATCTAAGGTGTAATCAATTGTATAGTGATTTCCTTTATTAGTCACTAAAAAAGACAAACTATCTTTAGTTTCAAAATGATGAATATCTTCGGTTTTAATTGTGTCAATCGTTTGACCTGATTTGACTAAAAAACGCGTTTTATATTCTTTATTCAATTGCTGATAAGCAGTTGCAATACTTGATATAAGGTCTTTATTGCCTAATTGTTGTTGTTTTTTGAATTTTTCCATAGCAAATATCAAGTCTTGTAAAGCAATGGGTTTCAGTAAATAATCGATACTGTTCTGCTTGAAAGCCTGAATAGCGTAATTATCGAAAGCGGTGGTAAAAATAAGAGGAATTTCGAGTTCGATTTGATTGAAAATCTCAAAACTATTGCCATCCGCCAGATGAATGTCCATAAAAATTAAATCGGCATTTAGTCCATCTTTAAAACCTTTTACAGAAGCCTTTATCGTATCAAAATACTTAATTACCGTAATAGATGGGTCTATTTTCTGCAAAAGAACGGTTAAATGTTCTGCCGATAATTTTTCGTCTTCTATAATTACAACTCTCATTTTATTTGAATTAAAGGCAAAATTACTTTAAAAATTTGGCCGTTGTTAGAAATGAGTACCTTTTCATCAGTGAAGAAAGAGTATCGTAGTTCAATGTTTTTTAAACCTGTTTTAGTGCTGTCAGCAAAATTGCTTCTTGGCTTTATTGGATTTTCAATGACTAAAGAATTATTCTCCGTGTAAATTAAAACGCGCAACGGATTGGCTTGCGAACTTTCGTTATGCTGAATGGTATTTTCGACCAACATTTGCAGGCACATGGGTAATATATAAGCTGATTTTTGGCTTTCTTCAATTTTTATTTCAAATGAAACACTGTCTTCAAATCGTATTTTTTGCAAATAGATATAATGATTTATAAAATCCAATTCTTCTTGCAATGGAACTAATTCTGAATTTTTTGTGTCTAAAACATAGCGATAGACTTTGGCTAATTCGTTAATAAAATCGGCTGCTTTGTCTTGATTTTTATAAACCAACGAGGTTAAAACACTCAGATTATTGAATAGAAAATGAGGATTCAACTGGTTTTTTAAGTTTTGCAATTGTGCAATTGCATTTTCGGTTTTGTATTTTTCTATTTCGAGTAAACTGTTTTTTAAAGCTATGAAAAATTCACTACCAATTTTTACCGCCAAAAGGGCAAACGTAAAAAGAATGGCTGGCGGAAAAATTTCTACCATTTTACGATTAATTATTCGACCATCTCCAAATCGCAATTGATGTAGCAAATACATCAAACAAAACAAGGTAATTGAAGTAAAAATAACCGAAAACACACTTTGAATAGTCAATCTTTTTCTAGCGTTTTCGATCCAATTGTATTTTGTATTAAGCCATTTATCTAAAGCTTCATTGCCTTGCCAAATAAGTATTACAATTACTAGAATAAATAATACATCCCAATCTACAAACTCTTCAATCCTAAAAAAAAGGAGTTTAAAAAAGAGCGTTATTTCAATCGCAATTCCTAATTTGTTTATTATTTTAAGTTTTGAATTCTTCATTGTTTTATCTTAAAACTGCAATTTATAAATTAAATTTGGGAACTAACCAGTTGGTGGATTATATATTTAGCAATAAAATAGTTCTCTGATAAGTATAAATAATGGCTATTGAACCTATTAGAATGGAAACTGTTTTTGTAAAATATTTTTGATACCAAATTTTAGTATTAAACCATTTGGATAATAAAAAATACACCGCTAGTATAATACTGATTTGTGCTAATTCTACCCCAATATTAAACGCTAATAATGCATTAATAGTCAGTTTGGCGGGTATTTGTAAATTTAAAAAGGCGCTGGCAAATCCAAGTCCGTGTATCAAACCAAATAAAAATATCAATATCAATCTTGAATGATTTACTTGAGGATAAAAAATATTTTGCATAGCCATTATAAAAATTGAAAATGCAATAAGTGGCTCAATACTATTTAAATCCATATTAATGTAACCAATTCCTGTTAATATCAAGGTTATTGAATGTGCTAATGTGAACATACTAGATTGTATTATACTTGATTTTAAATTAGAATTTAAAAAAAACAAAGCTAAAATAAATAGAATATGATCTAACCCCAATGGCAATACATGCCTGAATCCCTCTACTATAAATTGATAAAATGCTTTTTGATGATTCGCAAATGAATTGTTCAAGTAAATAGATTGTTTTGGTTCGTTTTTGGTCAAAACCAAATCGAAAATTTCTTTTCCTATTATCACGGTTGTCATATTTGCTTGATTTGGATAAACGTCTAACAAACAAGTATTTTCAACTTCAATATAAGAAGGGTTTTGTGGCATATTTTCTAATTCTAATATAGCTTCAAAATAAGAACTCAAATTTACAATCCCTTTTCCTAACTTAACCTTGCCTTCTTTTGTTTCAATTCGAATATGCTTTTTTGCATATTGTATAAATTCTTTTTTCCAAAGAATATCATTTCGGAAATTTTGTTTTTTAAATGTATTTTCATTTTCTAAACTGGCTATTATAGCCACCTGATTATACGATAAAATTGCAAACCACTTGTGGGTAGCGCTATCCATTCGGATAACCATTTTTGAAACGGTCTGGTTGTGGGCACAAACAATTAGGGGTATTAAAAATAATAGTACCCCAATTGTCATACTTATTTTTTGGATAAATTTCATAAAATTAAGAAATAGCATAAATACCTATTGATTCACCTGTGTTATAATTTCCGTTTTCGTGATATTGGAAGCCTAATGTTTTATAAATATACTTTTGTTTAACATGTAAATCACTCAGTTGCGCCATCGGCTTCGGTAGCGTTTTTATATTTACGATAGTCATATAATGCATATTCTAATATTTTGGTGGCTCTATTAGTTACATGCATAGCTCGGTGATAATGATAATCAAGATTAAAGCGATAGTATTCATTGTTTAAAATTGATGATTGCAAAAAATCATATTGAATTGTAAAAATTAAATTTGGAAATAAACCCAATTAATAGATTGCCTAATTATCAAAAAACTATACAAAAGCTTTTTTAGATACATTTTATTGCTTAGGGAGATTTCCTTCGTGCGGTGGATGTATTGTTTTTTCTAGTTCAACATACTTCGCAAATAAGTTTTCAGGAATGTCTTTTTTTACTTTATTGTCTCTAATTTTAGCTAGTATGTCCACTTTAGATTTTTCGGGCATGCGGGGTGGATTTGATTTGAAATCAATTAAATTATCCATTTCTGTAAAAAAATCTTTGAAGGCAACACCCATTTTTGTCGTTTGGTTTTTGTCCAATTTTAGAGGTAGACAAATTTTTTCGTTAATCATTTTTAACCGTTCTTCCATGGTGGGTGGTTTCCTTCCTTTGCCATCGGGTTGGGTTTGAGCAAAGCAAATATTGGTAAATAAAACAATAAAAAAGGCGGTTATCACACTAGTTGATTTCATAATTTTTAGATTTTGATTGTTATTGAATTCATTTCTTAAAACTGTAATTTATAAATTAAATTGGGGAAGAAACCCAATTGATAGGTAGTACTCAAACTCTGGCTTCTATTATCATACGATTGTGAAAACATATTTTTATGATTGGTAACATTTTGTAAATCCAACGAAAAAGATTGAGATCGTTTTTTGGTTTTGCTATTAATGGTATAGCTTCCTTTTAAATCCAATCTAAAATAATTAGCTAAATTTGACGAATATGCATCGGTTGATAAAACTTCGCGATCGCTTGTTTGAGAAGCCGAAATATCAATTGGCGTATAGGCTCTTCCGCCAGCATTGGTGAATTTCATATCGGTAGAAATTTTGTTTCTGTTTTCACTTCCTACTTTCCATTCTTTCCCACCTAAAATATTGAAAACATATTTGCCGTTGAAAGCCGTATTTCGTTCTACACCATCACTTCCTTTATATTTTGAACTATATAATGAGGATGTAAACAAACCATAATACCCATTGCTAAAGAATTTCTCTATGGTTACTTCTGCACCATAATTTTTACCTGTTCCTTTATTGGTAAGATTGTCTTCTAAATCAGCTTTGAAACTTGAACCCGTGTTCAGCATCGAATAACTGCTCGAAAAAGTATTTACAGGAACATTAGAAATAGCTTGATAATAGATTTCTGTTTTCAATCGCCAATCTTTAAACGGCTGCAAATCATAACCCAAAACAAAATGCTGACTTTTGGTAAAATCTAAATTTTTGTTGTTATAAGAGTAAGAACCATCTACGTTTTGAGTTTTGAGAAAATAAACGTTAATCGGCTGCATTTGCGAATGAGATCCATATCCCAAACTAAAACTACTTTTGCTGTTTATGGCATATTTTAATCCCAAACGTGGTTCGATTGAAACTGAATTATTTAAGAATAACTTTTGCGAATGCAAGCCCGCATTTAAAGTTAATTGTTCGCTAATGTTGTATTTCCCGTGAACAAACGCTTGCGCCAAATTAGTATAACTGTTGTAATCCCAAACCTGTTTCCAAGTATCAGCACTATTTTGTTTGGTTTTATAAAATAGATCCAAGCCTATTAATTCGTCTTGAATCCCTGCTTTTATAAAAAGCGTTGGACTTACTTTTAAATTGTAAGTTGAACTAAAATTATAGACAGTTTTGGCCACATTGCTCACTTCTTTGGAAAAAGTAGCATTTGCCATTCTATCAAAATCATAGGAAGTTTGATCTGTTTTAGCATAATTCACTCCAAGGGTCGAACTAATAAACGATTTAGGATTGATTTGTTTAAAATGATTCAAGCCCACAATCCCAATTTTACTTGCAAAATCTTGTTGACTGCCACCTCCATATAAGCTACCTGAATTGCCACCACTAATATTTATAGTGCTTGTGGCTAAAATTCCAAATAGGGAGAATTTCCCAAATTGAGAAGTACCGCTGTTCAATTTAAACGATAAATCTTGATAAGACGGTGTGGCGGTTGTTCCAATGTTTACGCCAAGAGTTTGGGCTACTCCTGCTAAACTGTAACGATAACCCACTAAATAAGAAGAACCTTTTTCTTTGTTTATGGGTCCTTCCGTGGTGGCTTCCAATCCGGTAATTACACCCATTTGAAGTGTTGTTTCTCTTTTTTTAGAATTCCCATTTCTGAAACCAATATCAAAAACACCCGAAGTGGCATTACCATATTCGGCTGGAAAAGCCGAAGTAAAGAAATCGGAATTCTTTAATAAATTGGTATTCAAAGCACTTACCGCTCCACCAGTCGTTCCAACGGAAGCAAAATGATTGGGATTGCTTACGTTCATTCCGTCAATGCGCCACAAAACACCCACTGGTGAATTTCCTCTAATTACAATATCATTTCTACTGTCATCGGGTGCGCTTACTCCTGCAAAATTGGCTGCCAAACGAGCAACATCGCTTCTTCCACCCGCAAAGCGATTGACTTCTTCCATTGAAAAAGTTCTAGCACTAACGGTGGCCAATTTGTTAATTGTACCGGCTTTATTTGATGATTTTATTACTACTTCTTTCAGTTTATTGTATTCATCTTCCATCGCTATATCCAAAATAACTTCTTTACCAGAAGTAACAATCACATTTGGAATTATGACTTCTTTATAGCCTTCAAATGAAACTTTAATAGTGTAGCGATCCGGAGTGATTTCGGTTAAAATATAATTCCCTTTATCATCGCTTATCGCTTTGTTTTCCGAATTATTTATTTGAATTAAAGCACCAATTATAGTGGTTTGAGACAATTTATCGGTAACGTTTCCTCGAATATTCTGTTTGTTGTTTTGAGCAAACGTAGAGGTTGAAACAAATAAAAGCAAAAGAATTGTTTTCAAACCAAAATTAGGTTTAAATCTTCTAAATAATAATGCAATACTCAATAGCAACACTATTATAGCACCCCAAATTAAAAACGGCGACATGGATAGAATTGAATTTTTAGCATTGAATTGCCATTTCCCATTCTCCAAAACCAAATCAATTTGTTGCTTATTCTCGTCATTCAAAACATATAATTGCTTGGGCAATCCTTTTTTTAAAATAATCAAGGAGCTTTGATTATGTGGAGTATCCATAAACATTCCATTTTTAAAATACATCGAGCTACTATTTTTAGGAAAACCAAATACTTCCACAACTAGTTTAGTTTCGTGTCCTAATAATACTAGGGGTTTGCCAAATTTAATAGTGTCCTGATCATTACAAATAAACAGAACATTTTTTTTGAAATGATCTATTACCAATGCTCTAAATCCTTCGGGAGTTTTATAAGCATTCTTTCCATATTTGTAATCTACCTCCCCTACAAATGCGGTTAGTGAACTGTATATTTGTAAATAGCATTTCCCTTTTTCGTTCTGATAAATCATTACTGTTGACAAATCGGATTGATGTGCTTGTATTGAAATACTAATAAAAAGAAACAGAATTCCAATACTATTTAATCTCATTATTTTAGTATTAAAAAAATTAGTTAACATAAGCCCCTTTTAAACAATTAATAAAATTATTTGCACCTGCATTATCAACATGATAATGGTATCCTCTAACAGCATCAGTATGTCCTCTACATTCATCTAAATCATTGGATTCAGCCCCTTTTGTATCTAATCTCGCAAACAATCCATGTCCATCTATGGCATATCCAATCATGGGTGCATGTCCATCTGTTTGCGCAATTTCTTTAGATTTTCCATTGGCTGCATGATAATGGTAACCTGCACCCAAATTGATATGTCCACCCGCATCGTCAAATGGGGCTAGTGTATAAGCTGCCAAAATAATGTTGACCGGTGCTGGAGCATCAAAGCGAACTCCGTTAAAAGCAATTCCTCTTACACTAGGTCCAGTAGATTGAGGTCCACCTCCGAATTGTATGGAATTAGTTAGCTTAACGGGACTTACTGGGAGATAATAAGTTTGAGTTAAATTAGCAACGTAGGAAGGCAAACATTCCACACAAAAATTTTTATATTCAGGTCCTACACTAGGGTTTGCTGCAGCTTGACATTCCGCTTGTGTTTTGGTTCTTATCACTTCACCAGTACTACTTTTATACATCATCCAGGTAGGATCAGAAAAAAAAGTAGCTAAATTTTTTATAAAAGCGCCATCAACATCATATACTTTTCCGTCTTTTAACCAAATTCCACCAGCAGATGCATCATCCGAAATATTTGTAGGACACCAGGGTCCCATAGGATGATCTGTTGGGGTACCTTTGCTTACTATTTTATAACAATCCACAGTGGTTCCATTTGAAAGTGTTTTGGAAACTATACTTATCGGCTCCGATAATCCAGCAGAAAGAAAATTATCAGCATTTACTTTTACGAGGGTTCCAACCGATGTGTCAACTACATTATCGCTGTCTTTGCTGCATCCGAAAGTACCCAAGAATAGTACCAATAGGACTGCAAATTTTTCGATTTTGAATTTTGAATTTTTCATTTTTAATTATTTTTATTTGTTTTCTTTTTCTAAAGTTTCAATATCATTTACCATTTGTTGCATTTCTAGTGCTAAAGTGCCGTTGTAAATACCTCTAATTCTTTTGTTTTTATCTACCAAAATAAAATGTTCCGTATGCAGAAATTCGGTGCTGTCTTTGCTAAAGCCGATGTCCTCCTCGGCAAAATAAGAGGTGCGAGCCAATTTATAAATGTCATTTTTAGAACCCGTCAGAAAATGCCAATTCGGATTCGTTATTCCATTTTTAGCTTTGTATTTTTTCAAAATAGTAGGTGTATCTATCCAAGGCGTCACGGAGTAAGAAAGCAAAACAATATCGGGATGGCTTTTCAAACTGTCGTTTGCAATTTTTAAATTGGTGGTCATTTTTGGACAAATGCTGCCGCAACTCGTGAAAATAAAATTGGCAATGTGAATTTTGCCTTCAATCGCTTTTTGTGAAATCAAAGTGCTGTCTTGATCTAAAAACGAAAAATCGGCAATGGTGTGCTTGATTTTAGATTCAACCTCCGATTTATCCGTGATGAATATCGGCGTAAAATCAGGTTCGTTATAATACGGCAAATCAATGGCTTCTGTTTTTTTATTCGAACAGCTTACCAACAACAAACTACTGAACAATAAAAATACTATCCGATACATTTTTACAATTTTTAGTTCCCAATAAACCATATCTTTTTCCCTTAATAATTACATAATTGGCTCTGATTTTGCCATTGTCATACCATAATTTTTGACTTCCTTCTTCCTGACCGTCATTGAAATGGGCCAAATGAGTTAATTTCCCATCGAATGTCCATTCGCTCAATTCGCCTTCATAGGCATCATTTTTGGCCAAAAATTCAAACCGTTTGTTTCCATTTTCCCAATAAGCCACTTGTTTTCCGTACTTTTTTCCATTGGCATAGAAACGTGATTCCATAAGTTGATTGTTGTGATACCATTTTTTGCAAATACCATTCAATTGTCCGTTAATGAAACCTTCCGAGGAAATAGTATCCTGATTGGAATATAATTCAAACAGATAACCAGAATATTTTTCTTTGTTGAGATACACAACATCATTCAACACATTGATTTCTTTGGATGATTTTAGGCAATACGTTTTAGGTACTTTTGGTTCAATCTTGGAACAAGAACAAACTATTAGACCTAAAATATATATTTTAAAAAATTTCATTTATTGCGAAATAGTTCCTGGAGTACCGTAAAAACCGTTTCCGTTTAGATAAGGCGCTTCGTCTGTAAAATGGTAATGGTAAATGCCATTTGGATAGTCAACCGTTGCGTGCGTGTGTCCATGATAATCGTCTAAAATAGTATTGGTTACTACTGTTCCGTTTTCTTCCTTTGGACCATAAACCGGAAATCCATCCAATAAAAATCCCATCAATCCGGATTTAGTCGATTTTACAGTGGTTAAATACAAAGGCTCTACATGATAATGATAAACCCCTTGTTGTTGTGGATGGCCGTAATATTTGTCGAAAGAAGCAATTTCACCAGCCAATACTTGATTATTAGGTCCTGCATATTGATTGAAAAAAGCAACCCCATTTATAGCAATACCTATGGCTCCTAAAGGAGTTGCAACATGTGTAGACGCCACTACAGGATTCAATGGAATTTTAACTGTAGCGGTTTGTTCCATAATTGAATTTGGATTTTTAACAAAAGTATTTCCTCCAAAGGTTGTCCCAGAATAGGATTCATACAAAGAATTTGTTGTTGGATAATAAGCACTTTTATGATCCGGTAAATCTTTTGTTTTAATATAAATATAAGTTCCATCACTGGTAATGCTTGTCGCTCCATATATTTTTTTATAAACAGCTGGTACTTCTACGGTTGCGGTGGTTGTAATTGTGCTATCGTTACTACTACAGCTTATAATACTACTAAAAGCAATTCCGACAACAACTAAAACTCTAATTTTTAAATTTCTCATACTTGTCTTTTTTTAATTTATTCAAAAGTATTCCTTGGGTTACCAATTGAAAAATCACTTTGTGTTGAGTTGTTGAAAAACCGTATTGAGTTGTAATGAAATTATATAAATAATTTATAACTTTTAAAAATTTAGGAATTAGAATTAATCTTTATATTTGTTGGTTTGAGGGTTAAAACCCTTTAAAGTTTAAATTAAATTATACTATGCAAAACATTCCTAGTGTTGACTTGCGTGATTTCCTTTCGGATGAGCCGAAACGTAAACAAAAATTTGTAAATGAAATCGGTATCTCTTTTGAAGAAATTGGATTCGTGGCATTGAAAGGGCACTTTTTAGACGACCAATTAGTCGAAGAATTGTATGACGAAATAAGAAACTTTTTCGCTTTGCCATTAGACACCAAACACAGTTATGAAATCCCAGGAATTGGAGGTCAAAGAGGCTATGTTTCTTTTGGCAAAGAACACGCCAAAGGCAGAAAAGAGGGAGATTTGAAAGAGTTTTGGCACTTTGGACAATATGTCGGAAAAGACTCGAAACACGCTTCGGAATATCCAGATAATGTAGAAGTAAAAGAATTACCTCGTTTTAATATCGTGGGGAAAGAAGCCTATCAAATGCTCGAAAAAACGGGGATTTATGTATTGAGAGCTTTGGCATTGCATTTGGGGTTAAATGAATTTTATTTTGATCAATACGCTAAAGAAGGTAACTCGATTTTGAGACCCATTCATTATCCACCTATTACTTCCGAACCCGAAAATGCAATTCGTGCTGCAGCTCATGGCGACATTAACTTGATTACGCTTTTGATGGGTGCGCAAGGACGCGGTTTACAGGTACAAAACCATGACGGAGTTTGGATTGACGCAATTGCCCAACCAGACGAATTAGTGATCAATGTAGGCGATATGTTGTCGCGTCATACCAATAATAAATTAAAATCAACCATTCATCAAGTGGTGAATCCGCCAAGGGAATTATGGGGAACTTCCCGTTTTTCAATTCCCTTTTTTATGCATCCGGTAAGCGAGATGAAATTAGATTGTTTGGAAAATTGTGTTGACACAGAAAATCCAAAGAAATTCGAAAACATTACCGCTGGAGATTACTTGTATGAAAGATTGGTCGATTTGGGATTAATTAAAAAATAAAAATATGGACTTACACGACCAATTAAAAAACCTATTTCCCGATCATCTGGAATCAGAACTGGAAGATTTTCAAGACATAGATCATGTGCTTTATATTCAAAAAGAACCCCTGATTTGCAAATTCGAAAAACGAAAAGGAAAAGCCACAACCATAATTGAAGGTTATGAAGGAACCAACGAAGATTTTAAAATCTTGGCAAAAGAAATTAAAACCAAATTGAGCGTTGGTGGAACTTTCAAGGACGATTCCATAATAATTCAAGGAGATTATCGCGATAAAATCATGCAAATACTCCAAGAAAAAGGCTTTAAAGTAAAACGAGTGGGTGGGTAAAATTAGTTTGCAGATTGCAGGTTGCAACTTTAAACTTTTAAACCTTAAACTATTTAAACAAAGATTTAATGATACAATCCTCAGAATTAATACTCAACCCAGACGGAAGTGTGTATCATTTAAACTTACAACCCGAACATATTGCGCACGACATCCTCTTTGTGGGTGACCAAAACCGTGTCGAAAAAATAACGCAATTCTTCCACAGCATTGAGTTTTCGACTCAAAAAAGGGAATTCAAAACCCAAACTGGAACTTTCAAAGGAAAACGGATTACGGTAATGTCAACCGGGATTGGCCCAGATAATATTGATATCGTGATGAACGAATTGGATGCTTTAGTCAATATTGATTTAAAAACCAGAACGCCAAAAGAAAATCTTACTTCGCTGAATATTATCCGAATAGGAACTTCGGGTTCATTGCAAGCCGATATTCCCGTGGATAGCTTCGTGATGTCGAAATTCGGATTGGGATTAGACAATATGCTTCGCTCCTATTTGATTGACGAAATTTCGAATGTCGAGATGGAAGATGCTTTCATCAAACACACCAATTGGGATTCGAAAAAAGGCCGACCTTATATCATTCCGTGTTCCGAAAAACTGGAGAAAAGATTGGAAAGTAAAAGAATATTCAAGGGAATCACAGCAACTGCAGGTGGATTTTACGGATCGCAAGGTCGAGTTTTGCGATTGAATATCCAAGACGAAAACTTGAATTCCAAAATGGATAATTTCAATTTCGAAGGAAATAGAATCACGAATCTCGAAATGGAAACTGGCGCTATTTATGGACTTGGAAAACTCCTCGGTCACCATTGTTTGTCATTAAATGCTATCATTGCCAATCGTGCTAACGGAACTTTCAGCAAAGATCCATACAAAGCCGTTGACGAATTGATTGCGTATGCTTTGGAAAAATTGGCGGAGTAAATATTTGCCATATATGGAATAAAAAGTCACTATTTGTCATTGCGAGGAACGACGCAATCCTATTTATTGCTCTTATTATGCGATGGCGCCCGTTCCTCGCAATGATAGAATTACCACTCTATTTCCGCTTTTCCTTTCGATTTCAAATACTCATTTGTCTGGCTAAAATGTTTGTTTCCAAACCATTTTCCTTGATTGGCGCTCATGGGCGAAGGATGCCCAGATTCTAAAACCAGATGTTTGGTTCGGTCTATTTTTGAACCTTTCTTTTTGGCGAAACTTCCCCAAAGCAAGAAAACAACGTTATCTTTTTCGGCTGAAATTTTCTGGATAACTGCATCAGTAAAAGTATCCCATTTCAAGTGTTTATGACTATTTGGATTGTCCATTCGAACCGAAAGCGAAGCATTCAAAAGTAAAACACCTTGTTTTGCCCAAGGTTCCAAGTTGCCCGAAGTAGGCAAAAAAACAGTGCCAAAATCATCATTCAATTCCCTAAAAATATTGCGCAACGAAGGGGGAATTCTGACGCCATCATTCACCGAAAAACACATACCATTCGCTTCATTGATGCCGTGATACGGGTCTTGCCCAATGATAACCACTTTCAAATCCTCGAACGAACAATAATCAAAAGCAGCAAATAGCAATTCCTTCGGAGGAAAACAAATAGCGTTTTGATATTCTTCATCTACAGCGTTCATCAAATCCTTGAAATACGGTTTCTTGATTTCATCTGATAAAATAGTTTGCCAAGAAGGATTGAGTTTGGGGTGCATACAATTTAATTTGCAGTAAAGTTCGTGAAGTTTTCGCAAAGAGAACAAAGAAAATGGTTTTTGACTTTTTTACTTTGTAACTTTGGACTTTAGACTTTAGACTTTCGATACAAAAAATGATATCCATTACCGAAAAAACACTCCAAGACTTACAGTTTCCTACCGTTCTCGAAACCATTTCGGCGATTTGCAATACCGATATTGGCAAGCAAAAAGCACTCGAAATTGCACCTTTCAAAGACAAGGAAACCTTGATGAAGGCTTTGATGCAAACGACCGAATATGTTTCTTCTTTCCAAAATAACAACGCGATTCCCAACCACGGATTTGATGCCATTACGTATGAAATTAAATTCTTGGCAATCGAAGATAGCTATCTTGAAGTGGGAAGTTTCAGAAAAATTGCCTCCATTTCCGAAACCACCAATTTCTTGTTAAATTATTTCAAGAAATTCGATGACTATTATCCAAATCTAAACGCAAAAGCTTTCGAAGTACAGATAACCAAGGAAATAAGTAGCCTTGTAGATGTTGTCGTCGATAAATATGGAGAAATAAAAGACAACGCTTCCCCCGAATTATCGAATATACGTCGGGAAATGAATTTGGTTCGAGGCAAAGTCAATCAGAGTTTTGGTGTGGCTTTAACGCAGTATAATTCTCTTGGTTATTTAGACGATATTAAAGAAAGTTTTGTTCAAAATCGTAGGGTTTTGGCGGTATTGGCGATGTATCGTCGAAAAGTGAAAGGTTCAATTCTGGGAAGTTCCAAAACAGGAAGCATTGCTTATATTGAACCGGAAACTACTTTGAAATATTCTCGAGAATTAAGCAATTTAGAATATGAGGAAAAAGAGGAAATCACTCGAATTCTGAAGCAATTATCCAATCAAATTCGGCCGTTTTTAACTTTGCTCATTCAGTATCAAGATTTCCTGAGCGATATTGATGTGATTGCAGCCAAAGCAAAATACGCCAACAGAATTAATGGAATTTTGCCCACTATTACAGAAGATCGCAAATTGTACTTTAGAGATGCCTTCCATCCTATTTTGTATTTAAACAACAAACAGAAAAACGCAATTACTCATCCACAAACCTTTGAATTGAATCAGGAAAAACGGATCATCGTAATTTCGGGTCCCAATGCTGGAGGAAAAACCATTTCGTTAAAAACCGTTGGATTACTTCAATTAATGTTGCAATCCGGAATGTTGATTCCAGTTCACGAACGGAGCGAAACCTTTTTATTCGACAGAATCCTGACAGATATTGGAGACAATCAATCCATTGAAAATCATTTAAGTACATACAGTTACCGACTCAAGAATATGAACTACTTCTTGAAGAAATGCAACAAGAAAACAATGTTCCTAATTGATGAGTTTGGTACGGGTTCTGATCCTGAATTGGGTGGTGCTTTGGCAGAAATTTTCTTGGAAGAATTTTACCATCGAGAAGCTTTCGGAATCATTACAACACATTATTCGAACTTGAAAATTCTGGCTAACGAATTGCCTTTTGCCATCAATGCCAATATGTTATTCGACGAAAAAACTTTAGAACCCCTATATAAATTGGTTTTAGGGCAAGCAGGAAGTTCGTTTACCTTTGAAGTTGCCTTGAAAAACGGAATCCCATTTAGTTTAATCAATCGGGCGAAAAAGAAAATTGAAGTCGGAAAAGTGCGTTTTGACAAAACCATTGCCACACTGCAAAAAGAGCGTTCAAAGATGGAAAAAACGGCACAAACGCTCAAAGAAGAAGAAACAAAAGCACGTGAGGAAGGCAAGAAAATGGAAACCATCAACGTGAAAATCAAGCAAAAACTGGAAAGTTATCAGGAATTGTACGACAGCAACCAGAAAACGATTTACATTGGACAAAAAATTGAATCTATTGCCGAGAACTATTTCAATAACAAAAACAAGAAAGACCTTATTGGCGAATTTTTGAAGATTATCGAAATTGAAAATTCGAAACGTATAAAAATTGCACCTAAAGAAGCCAAGAAAATTGTAGAAAAGAAAAAAGAAATCCTAAAAGAAGTAGAAGTAAAAGTCGAAGAAATTCGAGTGATAAAAAAGGAAAAGAAACTAAAACCGATTATAGAAAAACCAAAACACATTTTAAAAGTGGGTGACAGAGTAAGAATGATTGACGGAAAAGCCGTGGGAAGTATTGATAACATTGAGAAAAATAAAGCTACCGTAAATTACGGGATGTTTACCTCGAAAGTGAGTTTGGATCAATTAGAATTGGTTGAATCGGTTAAGAAATAATTTTAAATGTTGAATTATGATCAATCTTCCTCAAAACAAAAAAATAATCCTCTTTGACGGTGTTTGCAATTTGTGTGATTCGGCGGTTCATTTCGTGATTCAACACGATGCAAAAGATGAGTTTAGATTCGTTGCATTGCAATCGGAATTGGGTCAGCAAATTTTGAAACACATAGGAATCAACACAGTAAACATTGATAGTATTATCCTTTACGAACCCGGAATTGTCTATTATTACAAATCATCCGCTGCATTGGAAATTTCAAAAAGTCTTGGAGGTTTCTTCCTCTTTGGAACAATTTTCAGGATTATTCCAACCCGAATCAGAAACTATCTTTATGATTACATTGCCAAAAATCGCTATAAATGGTATGATAAAAAAGAACAGTGTATGATTCCTACAGAAGCATTAAAGTTTAAATTTTTAGAATAAAATCAGCATCATGATAAATATCATATGTTATGTTTTATAGAAGTCTTAAATTTGGTTAATCTTAAATTTCATTATAGGAAATTTGTAATCATGGTTTAAGAAAACGGTTCTTTTTTAATAATCTTTGTTTTGGTTAGTAATGATTGATTTAATAGCAGCTGTTTTTCTTTAAGAATTAATTACGATAACGGATATAAGATAAAAAAAAGTGGATATCCATACTTGATATCCACTTTTTGTTTTAAAGATATTAGAATTTATTATCTAATTAACTTTCTGTATTTCAATCGTTTTGGAGTTAAATCACCCCCTAATCGTTTCTTTTTATTTTCCTCATAATCAGAGAATCCACCTTCGAAATAATACACTTCAGAATCACCTTCGAAAGCTAAAATATGGGTACAAATTCTGTCCAGAAACCATCTGTCATGCGAAATTACTACCGCACAACCTGCAAAATTCTCTAAACCTTCTTCGAGTGCACGAAGCGTGTTAATGTCCAAATCATTCGTTGGCTCATCCAGTAAAAGCACGTTTCCTTCTTCTTTCAAAGTCATAGCAAGGTGCAATCGGTTTCGTTCTCCACCAGAAAGCATCGATACCTTCTTGTTTTGTTCGCCTCCACCAAAGTTAAAGCGAGACAAATAAGCTCTTGAATTGACTTGTTTCCCTCCCATCATGATTAATTCCTGTCCATCGGCAAAGTTTTCCCAAATAGATTTGTCAGGATTAATATTCGAATGCGCTTGATCTACATAAGCAATTTTCACGGTATCACCAACAGAAAATTCACCACTATCCGTTTTTTGTTCGCCCATTATCATTTTGAAAATAGTCGATTTACCCGCACCATTGGGTCCGATAATTCCAACAATTCCAGCTTGCGGCAAAGTAAAATTCAAATTGTCGTACAATAATTTATCTCCAAAAGCTTTAGCTACATTTTTGGCTTCGATAACATTAGTTCCTAAACGAGGACCATTCGGAATATAAATTTCCAAGTTTTCATCCAATTGTTTT
>CAIOTL010000164.1 GCA_903861155.1 uncultured Bacteroidota bacterium | reverse complement strand
TATGGGATTATGCGGATAATATGGATACTATAACGTTTTTGTTAACAATATAGAATAAATTTAGGAAATTATTCCGAATTATTTAACGCTTATTCAACTCTGATTTCCGAAATTTGCAACTTAATTTTTTGGACATAAACTACACCATGAAAAAACACAACTACAGCGCAGGACCTTGTATTTTACCACAAGAAGTTTTCGAAAAATCGGCTCAAGCAATATTGGATTTCAATAACTCCGGTTTGTCTATTTTAGAAATTTCACATCGAAGTAAAGACTTCGTTGCCGTTATGGATGAAGCTCGTGCATTGGCAATTGAACTTTTGGGTCTTGAAGGCAAAGGGTATCAGGCACTTTTTCTTGCTGGCGGAGCTAGTTTAGAATTCTTGATGGCTCCTTATAACTTGATGAAGGAAAACGGAAAAGCGGCATATCTTGACTCCGGAACTTGGGCAAGCGCGGCAATAAAAGAGGCCAATTTTTTTGGCGAAACTGTTATTGTAGCTTCTTCCAAAGACGAAAATTATAATTATGTTCCTAAGGGCTATACCGTTCCATCTGATGCAGATTATTTCCACTGTACCAGTAACAACACTATTTTTGGAACACAAATGAAGGAATTTCCAAATTTGAATATGCCAATTGTTTGTGATATGAGTTCAGACATCTTTTCGAGAGTTTTGGATTTTTCAAAATTTGACATCATTTATGCTGGAGCACAAAAAAATATGGGACCTGCGGGTACAACTTTGGTAATTATCAAGGAAGAAATTCTTGGCAAAAACGGGCGTAATATCCCAAGTATGTTGGATTATGCTAAACATATCAAAGCAGAAAGCATGTACAATACTCCTCCTGTTTTCCCTGTTTACGCATCGCTATTGACGTTGAAATGGCTAAAAAACCTTGGTGGAATTGCGGCAATCGAAAAAATAAACAATGCGAAAGCTTCTTTGCTTTATGCAGAAATAGATCGAAATCCATTATTCAAAGGAGCAGCGGTTACAGAAGATCGTTCAAATATGAATGCAACCTTCTTGTTGAATGATGCATTACACACCGATACTTTCAATGCCATGTTAAAAGAAGCCGGAATCGTTGGATTACCTGGACACCGTTCAGTTGGTGGTTACAGAGCTTCTATGTACAATGCTTTACCATTAGAAAGTGTGCAGGCTTTGGTAGACGTAATGAAAGAATTGGAATCAAAAGTTTAATCAATTGATCGTTAGTTTTTAATCAAATAATCAAATAGGACGATTCGATTTTTTAAAATAAATAATTTATGTTAATCACAATCTAAAACGATTAAACGATTAAACGGTTAAACAAATAAACAAATAAACTAAAAATGAAAGTATTAGCCAATGACGGAATTTCAAAAAGTGGAATTCAAGCTTTAGAAAAAGGGGGATTTGAAGTAATAACTACAAAAGTAGCACAAGAACAAGTGGCTAATTTCGTGAATGAAAACAACGTGAGCGTAGTTTTGGTGCGAAGTGCAACTAAAGTTCGCAAAGATATTATCGATGCTTGTCCGGGATTGAAAATTATCGGTCGTGGCGGTGTTGGGATGGATAATATCGATGTTGACTACGCAAAAAGCAAAGGAATTCACGTGATTAATACTCCGGCGTCATCATCAGAATCTGTGGCAGAATTGGTTTTTGCCCATCTATTTTCGGGCGTTCGTTTCTTACACGATTCTAATAGAAATATGCCTCTTGAAGGCGATTCCAACTTTGATGGCTTGAAAAAAGCTTACGCCAACGGAATCGAATTAAGAGGAAAAACCCTTGGAATTGTTGGGATTGGCCGCATTGGTCAAGCCACAGCAAAAATGGCGCTTGGTCTAGGAATGAAAGTAATTGCTGCGGATATGTTTATTCCAAAAGTAGATGTAAAAGTGGAATTTTTCGACGGACAATCTCTTACTACAACTATCGTTTCCCAATCATTGGAATCTTTATTTAAAGAAGCCGATTTCATCACCTTGCACGTTCCTGCCCAAGATGGTTACATTATTGGAGAAAAAGAATTGGCAATCATGAAAGACGGTGTTGGCATCGTAAACTGCGCTCGTGGTGGCGTAATTGATGAAGTGGCGTTGGTAAAAGCATTAGATAATGGAAAAGTTTTGTTTGCTGGATTAGACGTTTTCGAAAACGAACCCACTCCGGAAATGGCGATTTTAATGCATCATAAAATTTCTATGACACCACATATCGGCGCTGCAACAGGAGAAGCCCAAGATAGAATTGGTACAGAATTAGCCAGTCAGATAATAAGTTTATTAAGCTAGTCATTTCTGAATTAAACATTGTAGGCTGCCCCAAAAGGCAGCCTTTTTAAGTTAAAAACAAAAGATTTATGACTATGTTCCAATGAGATAATCTCACTTTATTTGCTTTCAATTTAAACGAAGAGGAGGAATTGAATCTAATTTCCAATTAATTATTCTTTTTGTAGTTCTTTCCAATAATGGACATTGTCCATAAGATTTCCCATTTTGCGATGAATTATTCTGCAATAAACAATGAAAACACTCACTGCATCTCTTATTATTTGATTTTAATACTTCTGATTTTACCTTGTATATCCTTTTTAGTATTATTTTTTCGCTATCCTTTTGACCAATCAAAATTCTTCTTTCCGTTTTCAAAAAAAATGCTAGGAAGTATGGAATTGGGATTTATATTGCAATAATAAAAAAGATTGGAGCTTGAATAAATAAAATACACCAAATATTTGTTTCTTTGCGGAAACTGTCATAATAATGATCCACGCCAAAAACATACATAAATATTACGACCAACTTCATGTGCTCAAAGGAGTCGATTTACACATCAAAAAAGGCGAAATTGTTGCTATCGTCGGTGCTTCGGGTGCCGGAAAAACAACGCTTTTGCAAATTCTTGGAACATTAGATAAACCAAGCCTTGAAAATGGAATTAAATTGTACATCAACAATCAGGATATTTTGAAGATGAACGACAAAACGCTTTCCAAATTCAGAAACCTAAACTTAGGCTTTATTTTTCAATTTCACCAATTGTTACCCGAGTTCACTGCATTGGAAAATGTTTGTATTCCCGCCTACATTGCCAATAAATCTCGGCAAGAAACCGAAACTGAAGCCAAAAAACTACTCGATTATCTCGGCCTCTCACATCGAATCAACCACAAACCTAATGAACTTTCCGGAGGAGAACAGCAGCGAGTGGCAGTCGCCAGAGCCTTGATTAACAAACCAGCAATCATTTTTGCCGATGAACCATCAGGCAATCTCGACACCCATTCCGCTGAAAATTTGCACCAATTATTTTTTAAATTGCGTGACGAATTAGGACAAACCTTCGTGATTGTAACCCACAATGAAGAACTCGCCAATAGTACCGACAGAAAATTGGTAATGGTGGACGGATTGATTAGTTAGAAGGCTGTAAATTGCAGAAACAAGAAAAAAAATTGCTTAAATCCAGATCATCCGTTTGCTAATTATGAATTTTCCTGAACTCAAATCCTTCCTCGACGAGAAAGTGGAATTGTACAACAACCCCAATTTCATTCAAAGTGATCCTGTCCAAATTCCGCATTTGTTTTCTCAAAAAGAAGATATTGAAATAGCGGGTTTTTTGAGCGCTACCATCGCTTGGGGAAATCGTAAAATAATTATCAAAAATGCACATAAAATGATAGATTTAATGGGAAATGCTCCTTATGATTTTGTGATGACGCATACCGAAAATGATTTGGAACGCTTGGGATCTTTTGTCCACCGTACTTTCAATGGACAAGATTTTGCTAGTTTTATAAAAGGTTTGCAGCATATTTATAAAAACCATAACGGACTAGAAGCTGTATTTTCAAAAAACCAAGAAACGAATTCAATGCAAAAAAGCATTTCCGAATTCAAGAAGGTATTCTTCGAAATTCTCCATCAAAACCGAACCCAAAAACATATTTCGGATCCAATGAATGGTTCCGCGGCGAAAAGAATTAATATGTACCTGAGGTGGATGTGTCGCCAAGACAACAAAGGCATCGATTTAGGGATTTGGAAAAGCATTTCACCTTCGCTCCTATCTTGTCCTTTGGACATTCATTCAGGGAATGTGGCACGAAAACTGGGTTTACTTACTCGAAAACAAAATGACGGAAAAGCTTTGCTAGAATTAGATTCGAAACTCCGAGAATTCGACCCGAATGATCCAACGAAATATGATTTTGCTTTGTTTGGTTTGGGAGTTTTTGAGGGATTTTAGTTTTTATTCCAAAGTTTACCTAACTGAAATCGATTATCCATTTTTTTTATTCATTATAAAGAAATTGATTGAGATGTAATTTTAAATCTCATAATAAATCTATTTCGCAAATTATCAAGT
>CAIOTL010000163.1 GCA_903861155.1 uncultured Bacteroidota bacterium | reverse complement strand
TGACTCCCAATACTATAAATACAAAAGCTCATTATCCAATTCTTGACGGTTTGCGTGGAGTAGCAGCACTTATGGTCGTTGCTTTTCACATTTTTGAGGCACATGCAACAAGTTTTTTGGATCAAAAAATAAACCACGGCTATCTTGCAGTTGATTTTTTCTTTTTACTTTCAGGTTTTGTTATCGCCTTCGCTTATGATGATCGATGGAATCAAATGTCGATAAGTAATTTTTTTAAACGCCGATTAATTCGACTTCAACCTATGGTAATTATGGGAATGATTATTGGCGCATTACTGTTTTATTTTCAAGGTTCAACAATATTATGGCCTAAATTAATGGACGTTCCTATATGGAAGATGCTGTTAACAATGGTTATTGGATTTACGCTGATTCCCCTTCCACCCTCTTTGGACATTCGTGGTTGGGCAGAAATGCATCCGCTTAACGGACCTGGTTGGTCTTTGTTTTATGAATATATTGCCAATATTATGTATGCTCTATTTGTTAGAAAATTTTCAAAAACAGCACTTTCAATACTCGTCTTTATTTCCGGATGTGCATTAATTCATCTTGCAGTAACAAGTCCGAATGGTTATCTTGTAGGTGGCTGGTCTTTAAATGCTGAACATATGCATATTGGTTTTGCTCGAATGATGTATCCTTTTTTTGCAGGAGTATTGCTTTTTCGTATGGGAAAATTAATTAAAGTAAAAAACGCTTTTTTTTGGTCCAGTTTACTGGTTATAATCGCCTTAGCTATGCCAAGAATTGGCGGAAGCGAACATATATGGTATAATAGTATTTATGATTCAGCAGTTGTAATTTTTTATTTCCCACTTGTAATTTTCATAGGAGCATCAGGAGAAATTAAAAGTAAATTCTCTTCTCGAGTATGTAAATTTTTTGGCGACATTTCGTATCCAATTTACATTACACACTATCCGATAATTTACATATATACAGCTTGGGCAGTAGATAATAAAATCAAGTTTAGTGAAGCTTACCCTATAAGCATTTTAGTTTTGCTATCGTGTGTTGCACTTGCTTATGCTTGCCTAAAATTATATGACATTCCAGTTAGAAAATGGCTAAATAAAAGCATCTCCGTTAACTGCAATTAATGTAACTATCAGAACAAGAAAACACTAAAATAAATTTCATGACAAAGAAGTCTGTAAACGTAATAGTTCTTATCGGTGCTGGGTCAATTGGTCAAGCGATTGTGAGGCGAATAGGTGCAGGAAAACACATCCTTATTGCTGACCTCAACCAAGAAAATAATGAAGCTGCTACAAAAACACTAAGTGAAGCCGGCTTTGATGTGAGCACTACCATTGTTGACGTTTCATCTCGGATATCGGTGCGTGAACTTATAGAAAAAGCCACTAAAATGGGTAGTATAAGCGGTCTTATACATTCAGCAGGCGTTTCCCCCTCGCAGGCATCTCCAGCAAGAATACTTAGAGTAGATTTATATGGTACAGCAGTCATACTAGAGGAATTTGGTAATGTCATTGCAGAAGATGGATCAGCAGTAGTTATCGCCTCACAGTCTGGACACCGCTTATCATCATTAACATCGAAACAAAATGAAGCACTGGCGACCACTCCTGCTGACGAGCTTCTTGGGCTGCCTTTCCTTCAACTTAATCAAGTCACTGACTCACTTCACGCCTATCAATTGTCTAAAAGAGGAAATTCACTTCGAGTTATGGCAGAAGCAGTACGATGGGGCAAACGTGGCGCAAGGGTCAATGCGATTAGTCCAGGAATTATAATCACCCCCCTTGCTAAAGATGAATTGACTGGACCTCGTGGCGACGGATACCGTCGCATGATCGAGAATTCGGCAGTTGGTAGAGCTGGAACCCCTGATGAAGTTGGGACTTTGGGGGCTTTGTTGATGGGGACAGATGGAGCATTTATTACTGGAAGTGATTTCTTAATGGATGGTGGGGTAACTGCTGCATACTGGTATGGTGATCTTAATACAAATTTTCAATTAAAATAAAAAGATAAGTAAGGCAGCTAACAACATCCTTTCATATGTGATACTAAACTGAGGAACAAAAAGAAAAAATAGCACAAGAAATTACTATAGTTTTAATGACAATTATTGATAAACGTGAGGCAGCAGTTTCTTTTGCCATAACTCAAGTTATGGAAGATGCTTGGATGGACGAGGTATATGCCAAAGCAATAAAATCTAATATGTGTATTGTTCATAATCTGGCCGTACTATTTTTTATAAAATATTGACAACAAACACTTTAAAAAAAATGTTAAAAACGCAAAGTCCTTGTTGTAGAGGTTTTTTAGTGGATTTACGGCTTGCAAAATAGGCCACTAAATAGGTCACTGAAAGAATCTTATTTTAATGAATTGACATAGTTACCAATAAAAAACGCCGTAAAACATAAGTTTTACAGCGTTTTAGCTCTTTTTGTTGTTTAACTGGCAGAGAGGAAGGGATTCGAACCCTCGATATGTTGCCATATACACGCTTTCCAAGCGTGCGCCTTCAGCCACTCGGCCACCTCTCTTTTTTTGAGACTGCAAATAACACGAAAATATTTGACTTAATAAAATTAAACCACGGTTTTTATGCCATTTCACCGCGTAATGAAGTTTCGAATATTGTTTTGAAAATATCGGGAGGTACATTTTGCCCCAATAAGTACATTAATTTGGTGATTGCAGCTTCGGTGGTGATATCTTTGCCTGAAATTATTCCAATTTTTTTCATAGAAGTACTGGTTTCATATTGCCCCATTCTGACACTTCCGCCAGAACATTGGGTTACATTAACAATATGCAAGCCCTTTTTTATGGCCTTTTTTAGCAATGCCAAAAACCAATCCTCAGTAGGAGCATTTCCTGTCCCAAAGGTTTCCAAAACAATTCCTTTGAGTTGCGGAATGTCGAAAATGGCGGCCAATACGGTTTCGCTAATTCCGGGAAACAGTTTTATAATCGCCACATGATTTTCTAAATTTTTGTGTATCCTTAGTTTTTTGACTCTTGTTTTGGGCAAAAATAATTCGGAATATATTTTCAAATCTACGCCTGACTCTGCCAATGGTGGGTAATTTGGCGAAGAAAAAGCATTGAAATGTTCAGCTTTTATCTTTGTTGACCTGTTCCCTCTGTATAATTTGTATTCAAAATAAAGACCAACTTCGCTTAGTACCGGTTTGCCATTATGCTGCAAAGAGGCAATTTGAATTGCCGTTATTAAATTTTCTTTGGCATCAGTTCTTAAATCTCCAATAGGCAACTGTGATCCAGTAAAAATTACTGGTTTCGACAAATTTTCTAGCATAAAACTCAATACCGAAGCAGAATACGACATTGTATCGGAGCCGTGTAAAACTACAAATCCATCGAAATGAACGTAATTATCCTCAATGATTGCGGCAATTTTTACCCATACACCAGGATTCATATTCGAGGAATCTATTGGGTTTTCTAACGAAATAGTTTCAATATCACAATCTAATTGTTTTAATTCTGGAACTCTATGCAATAATTTACTGAAATTGAAAGCTTTTAGCGCTCCCGTTTCAAAATCCTTCATCATACCAATGGTTCCTCCGGTATAAATCAAGAGTATTTTGGCTTTAGATTGCATTAGTATATGTTAATTTATTGGCAACCGGATTGGCATACATTGCCAGAAATCCCTGTAAAGCCAATGGATTATTTCGGTCAATTCGCATTTCTAGCCTGCGTTCAAAAAGCGATTTTTCATTTTCTGAATACAAATTGGAGTGGAAATTGGTGTTATTCAAAATGTCGAATGCAATATAATTTGTGGGCCAAAGTTTATAATTGCTCAATATCGAATCATCAATAACTTGTGCCAAAGCTTGAATTTGCTTGTTCAAATTGTCAAACTCTGTTTTAATGTCGTCTAACTCATGGTTCAAAATATCTCCCACATGAATATGAATGCGTTTTTTTTGCCCCATTACGCCGCTCATAAGCGTGGTAAAATCTTCGTTTTTTTCCTTAATATAAATTTCTTGATTGGCTTCCGCCAATAGTTGGGGCATTTTTAAAGCATCCGTCGGGTCATATTCGTAGGAAATGGCAACAGGAACAATTTTGATTTTCTTGAAATAATCCATTAAATTTTGTTCGTCAGAACCCATTCCAATCATTTTTAAAACCCCAGGATTTGTGGCGTCATTCCCGTCTTTGGTTCTGCCTTCCCTTTGTGCTATCCATACCGAACGATTTTCGTGGAGCAATAACTGCCCAATATATTCCGACAACAACTTGGAACTTTGCAACATTTCACGAGGCGACAATCCACGCTGAACCAAAAAATTTCGATTTAATTTTGCCAACACTTTCAAGAATGATTTTTTCACCAAATTGTCTCCAATTGCCGATGCGGTCATAACTAATCCGTGTTCGAATAAGCAAGCATTCAGCAATGAAGTGTCCAAAAGAATGTCGCGGTGATTCGAAATAAACAAATAGGAAGTGTTTTTTTGCAACTTTTCGAAACCCGAAGTTGTTAATCCGTCTGATGATTTTTCCAACACTTTTTGAACCGAATGGTAGATAAAATTACATTGATAGTCCCGAATCGAATGTGTTCTTCTTAACTGCTCTTTCCAAACTTCATCAGGCAAATCCGGAAAAGAAAAATTCATCAACGCTTTCATCATCGGATGATCCAGAATGTTACGAATGGCTTCATTTACTTCCGTGTCATAAAAAGGGCGTATCGAGTCAAATTTTTGCATTTCTATTTTTTTATATGAAACACCAAATTAACAAAATTTTTATGAAAAACTGATGAATTCTATGTTAAATCCCAAAAACATCCTTGGAATTTTTGGTGGTAATTCTTGCAATTTCTTCCTGAGGCAAATCACATATTTCTGCCATTTTGCTAACAACATTCACCAAATAACTACTTTCATTGCGCTTGCCTCGGAAGGGAACCGGCGCCAAATAGGGCGAATCGGTTTCGAGAACGATGTGATTCAATTCGATTTGATTCAGGAATTGGTCAATTTTTCCGTTTTTGAAAGTTACCATTCCTCCTATTCCCAATTTCATATTATAAGAAATGGCTTGTAATGCCTGCTCGTAGGTTCCAGAAAAACAGTGAAAAATCCCAAACAAATCTGCCGATTTTTCTTCTTCCAAGATTTCAAAAATTTCCTCAAACGCTTCCCTGCAATGAATAACTATGGGCAATTTGTATTGTTTTGCCAATTGAATTTGTTTTTTGAAAGCCCTTTTTTGTTCTTCTAAATGGGTTTTGTCCCAATACAAATCGATCCCAATTTCGCCAATGGCATAGAAATTTCTTTTAGCTAATTCATTTTCCACCAATTGCAATTCTTGGAGATAATTGTCTTTTACATGCGTTGGATGTAAACCCATCATCAGGAAAATATTTTCGGGGAAATCCGTCTCCAAATCGTACATTGCTTGCGTAAAAGCCGAATCTATGGCCGGAATAAAAAAACGTGAAACGCCAGCATCAATGGCGCGCTGAATCATTTCGTTGCGGTCGTCATCGAATTCCTTGGAATATAAATGAGTGTGGGTGTCGGTAATTATCATTTTGCTTGTTTCAAAGTTCCAAAGTTACTATTTTGGATGGTTTGATCTTTAGATTTTACCCTTTTTAGATTACTTTTGACGAATCATTTTTGAATTATGAAAAAATTACCCGATATTCTTAAAAAAGAAGGTTACAAGAAAATAAAATTCAAGGTGACTAAAACCCAGCATTTACTTCTAAAAGCGAGTGTCAACGGCATCAAAGGCAATTTTATTTTAGATACTGGAGCAAGTTCCAGCTGTGTGGGTTTTGAATGCATCGAATTGTTTCTATTGGAAGCTAAAACGTCTGAGACACAAGCGTCCAGTGCCGGTGCAAGCGGAATGCCTACCCAGGTTGCCGTTGTCAATCAATTCCAATTGGGCATTTGGAAACATTCTGGTTTAGAAATTGTCATTTTTGACTTATTCCACGTAAACGAAGCCTTGCTTCAACACAATTCAAAACCCGTTCATGGAATAATTGGCGCCGATATTTTGATGAGAGGAAGAGGAATTATAGATTATTACGATCATTTCTTGTATCTGCAATAATATAAATCATCTTCTAAAACATCAATATATATGATAAATTTTCTGAAAAATAAATTAGTACTCATAGGAATATTATTGTTTTTATGTTCGTCAGAAAATAAAAACAACTTAACTGGAACAACAAGAATTTATGATTTCAATAATTTAGCTGGATGGGAAGATGCATCCTTAAAAACAAATCAAAACATTAATTACCCCTTTGAAAACGGAAATTTAAATATTTTTTCAAAGGCCAATACTTGGGAAAGACCGAAAGTAAAAACAATTGATAAATATGCTTGCGGAACTTACCATTGGAGGGTTTATATTCCGAAAATGGGAATTGGCGATATGACAAGTGTCAGTGCTTTTTGTATTATGACGATCCTCATGAACTTGATTTTGAAGTGGTTTATGGTAGTCAGGCGATTTGAAACTAATTAATGGCATAAACTGACAACCTCTTCTTTTATATTACTTCCCAATCGAATTCCTATCAAATGAGGACAATGGTACAATTTGTTTTTAGAAATGACTTTGAATCCAGAGTGACCTTACCAAGTTAATTGAAAAATTAACGATGTCATTTTAACAACACTCCAACTTGCTTATGGGTCCAAAACCAATTTTAATATTTATTGCAGTGTCGAAAATTTATCATTTATTGGCAACCATATCCCACAAAATAATAATTACTCCCTTTTTGATTTCGAGGAATTTAAGGAGAATTAAAAAAGTCCCCTCTGCTTATGCAGACGGGACTTATTAATCAAACCAATTCGGTTTTTAAAACCTTTTAGTGTATATATTATTTTACAATTCCAATGCTTTTTTAGGATTGTTATCCATCAATAATTCCAATGGTTTTTCTAAAGCTTCTTTTACTGCGACCAAAAAGCCTACCGACTCGCGACCATCAATAATTCTGTGATCATACGAAAGAGCCACGTACATCATAGGGTGAATTTCAACTTTGCCATTGACAGCAATGGGGCGCTCAATAATGTTATGCATGCCAAGAATTCCAGACTGTGGTGGATTGATAATGGGTGTTGACAACATACTACCAAAGACACCTCCGTTAGTGATTGTGAACGTTCCTCCTGTCATGTCGTCAACGGTGATTTGACCATCACGCGCTTTAATGGCCAATCTTTTTATATCGGCTTCTACTCCTCTGAAAGTCAGGTTTTCGGCATTGCGAACCACTGGAACCATCAATCCTTTTGGGCCTGAAACAGCAATTGAAATATCACAAAAATCTAATGCCATTTTATAATCGCCATCCACCATCGAATTTACGTCTGGATACATTTTTAATGCTCTAGTGACCGCTTTTGTAAAAAAAGACATATATCCCAAACCTAGTCCGCCATGTTTTGCCTTGAAGGCGTCTTTGTATTCATTGCGCAAGGTGTTAATTGGCGTCATATTCACTTCGTTAAAGGTAGTCAGCATAGCGGTTTCATTTTTGGCAGCCACTAATCTTTCGGCCACTTTACGACGCAACATAGACAATTTTGTCCGTTCGGAACCACGACTTCCTCCTGTAGGAGTTCCCATCGAAGGAGTTGCATTAACTGCGTCTTCTTTGGTGATTCTTCCGTCTTTTCCAGTTCCAATAATATCAGAAGGCTGGATATTTTTTTCGTCTAATATTTTTCTTGCTGCCGGAGATGGAGTTCCGGAAGCATAAGAAACTGTAGCAGCTGGGGCCACAACTTTCACTTCTTCCATCTTAACCTCAACAGGTTTTGCTTCCTCTTTTTTTGCTTCAACAACTGGTGTTGAACCAGATGGTTTTTTACCTTCTGTATCAATCAAGCAAACCACCGCGCCAACGGCGACTGCATCCCCTTCTTCAGCTTTTAGTGTTATGATTCCGCTAGCTTCTGCAGGTAATTCGAGTGTTGCTTTGTCGGAGTCAACCTCAGCAATGGCTTGATCCTTTTCTACGTAATCGCCATCTTTTACTAACCAAGTTGCGATTTCAACTTCTTTAATAGATTCTCCCGGTGATGGGACTTTCATTTCTAAAATCATCTTATATTATTTTAAATTATGAATTTTAAATTGGTTACATTTCCCATTTGGCTAATAGTAAACCCGAAACAAATTTTATTATCTGGTTATATTCTTGTCAAAAACAAACTTCAATGCTTCTGCATGACGCCGTTTTGATCTGGTATAACTTCCCGAAGCTGCAGCCGCAAAAACTTTTAACGAAGCCAATCTCCATTTTATAGTAGTAACATTCATTAACATATAACCGTAAGCTCCCATATTTTTAGGTTCTTCTTGTGCCCAAACATAATCATCCGCTTTTGGATATTTTGCAATGATTGCTTTTAATTGCTCTGTTGGCAATGGGAATAATTGCTCAATTCTTACTACGGCCACATCTTTTCGACCAAGAATCTCTCTTTCGGCAGTGATATCATAATAGAATTTCCCCGTGCAAAAAACTAAAGAGGTGACTTCCTCTTTATTCACAGTTTCATCGTCAATAGTTTCCTGGAAATTTCCAGTCTCAAATTCTTCGATGCCGGAAACCACTCTTGTATCACGCAACAAACTCTTTGGAGTGAACACAATGAGTGGTTTGCGGAAAGTAGTTTTCATTTGTCTTCTCAGTAGATGGAAGAAATTGGCAGGAGTTGTACAATTGGCAACATACATATTTTGTCTGGCACAAAGTTGCAAATAACGTTCCATTCTTCCCGAAGAATGTTCCGCACCCTGCCCTTCGTATCCGTGAGGCAATAGCATAACGATTCCATTTTGGTTGTTCCATTTGTCTTCACCGCAAGAAATATATTGGTCAATCACAATCTGGGCTCCATTACTAAAATCACCAAACTGGGCTTCCCAAATCGTTAAAGTATTTGGGCTTGCCAAAGCATAACCATAATCAAATCCTAAAACTCCATATTCTGATAAAAGGGAATTATAAATATAAAAATTACCTTTTTTCCCTTCCACATTATTAATCAGAATTACTTCTTCTTCTGAATCTTCGACTTTAACAACAGCATGACGATGCGAAAATGTTCCGCGTTCTACGTCTTGCCCAGAAATACGCACGTTATACCCTTCTTTTAAAAGGGAACCATACGCCAAATGTTCGCCCATGGCCCAATCCATTTTATTGGTTTCGAAAAACATTGTTTTCCGGTCGTTTATTAATTTTTGTATTTTGCTAATGAATTTTTTATCCTTAGGCAAATTACAAATCGCATTGGCAACCGCAGTTAGCCCTTCTTTAGGATAGGAAGTGTCAACCTTTTTAAACATTTGCGCTATTCCAGCTTTTGAAAAACCTCGCCATTCATTTTGCATAAATGGGGTAATCACCGTCAATTCTTTTTTACGGGATTCTTCCAGATTAATTTCAAGTTCCGATTTGTATTCTACCTCCAATCCTTTTACGAAATCAACATCGATAACTCCTTCTGCCAATAATTTTTCAGCATAAATATCTCTTGGATTTTTATGTTTTGCTATGACCTTATACAATAAGGGCTGCGTAAAACGAGGTTCGTCGCCTTCATTATGACCGTATTTTCTATAACCCAGCAAATCGATGAATACGTCTCGGCCAAATTGCATTCTAAAATCCAAGGCAAATAAAATAGAATGTACTACAGCTTCGGCATCATCCGCATTAACATGCAAAACAGGTGAAAGCGTCACCTTGGCAACATCAGTACAGTAAGTAGAGGAACGCGCATCGAGATAATTGGTTGTAAAACCTACCTGGTTATTGATCACGATATGTATCGTCCCACCTGTTTTATAACCATCGAGTTGTGACATTTGTATAATTTCGTAGAGAATTCCCTGACCCGCAATCGCGGCGTCCCCGTGAACGGCAATGGGCAATACTTTAGAAAAATCATTAGGAAAATGACGGTCTTGTTTTGCTCTTGTAATTCCTTCGATCACTGCACCAACAGTTTCAAGATGGGAAGGATTGGGCGCAAGATTGATGTTGATTTTTTTTCCTGATCTTGTTGTTTTTTCGGCAGTAAGTCCTAAATGGTATTTTACATCGCCGTCAAAATCGTCTTGATTGTAATCTTTACCTTCAAATTCTCCAAAAATATCTTGGGTAGATTTGCCGAAAATATTTGCTAAAACATTCAAACGTCCCCGATGTGCCATTCCCATCACAAAATGTTCAACTCCTTTTTCGGCGGCTTTTTCGATTAAAGCATCAAGTGCGGGAATAATAGATTCACCGCCTTCAAGCGAAAATCGTTTTTGACCCACATATTTGGTATGCAAGAAATTCTCGAATGAAACTGCTTGATTTAATTTGATGAGAATCTCCTTTTTTTCGTCCAAAGAATACTTGGGTTGGTTGTCATTATAACCAATTTTATTCTGAATCCATTGAATAAATTCTGGTCTACGAATAAACATATATTCAACACCAATAGATTGACAATAAATTTTATTTAAATGTCCTAAAATATCTTGCAAGCTACAAGGTTCAATTTTGATGATTTTAGCAGCATCAAATACCGTTGTTAAGTCTGCTGATGAAAGTCCAAAATTCTCAATGTCTAAAGTGGGCGTATACGTTCTTCGGCTGTGTACTGGATTCGTTTTGGTAAACAAATGTCCACGACTTCTATAAGCATCAATTAATTTGATGACATTGAACTCTTTTTGGAGTTTCTCTGAGGCAGAAGTGTTTTCATCCGAAACTGCAGCTACATTTGCAATTGGAATTCCTATATTTTCCTCATTGTAAGTAGCCATTCCAAAGTCGAAACCTTGAAAAAAACTTCTCCAACTTGGCTCCACGCTATCTGGATTTTCTAAGTATTGATCGTATAATTGTGCAAAAAATTCGCTGTGAGCCGCGTTTAAAAATGAGAACCTGTCCATAATAGTATTAATTCTGCTTATTTTGTTAAAATAGTTTGGCAAAAATACAATAATACAATAAGTATCTAATTCTTTTTTAAATACTTTTACCTCTAATTTTGTTAAAATCCTAAACACTTATGAAAATAAATTGCTTTTTAATAGTTTCAAAATCAATTTTGCTGATTGTTACCTTTTTATTTTCTAATGGTGTATTTGCTCAAGGTCAAAAATTTGTGCCAAATTCACAAAATGAATTTTGGAAAAATGTTCAATTTGGTGGTGGAATTGGCTTGGGATTTGGTTCCGGCTATACCAATATTGCCTTGGCACCAAGTGCAATATATGTTATAAATCCAATAATTTCGGCTGGACTAGGTTTGCAATTGGGTTACGTCAACGAAAAAAATCAGTACACTTCATTCCTTTATGGCGGGAGCATTATTGGATTGATAAATCCTATTCCGGAAATTCAATTATCTGTAGAGATTGAAGAAAATAACGCTTCTATGAGTTATCAAAATTTCGGAAGTAATGTTTCCAATACTTACTGGAATACGGGATTGTATTTTGGGGCGGGATACAGAACCGGGAATGTCACTATTGGCGGTCGATACGACGTTTTATACAATCCCAACAAAAGTATCTATGGTGACGCATTTATGCCGTTTATCAGGGTTTATTTTTAGAAAATAAAAAGTAATCGAATTTAAGATAACACCAATATAACACGCCTTTTGACAAAATTTGTTTTATTTGTCCAATAATTTATTAGCCCCATTTTTATTATGAAAAAGACTTTACAACTAGTTCTACTTTTATTTTTTGCTTGCGGATTTTCCCAAAAAACTCTTTTGCTGTCTGGTCCAATGGTAGGTTACTGCGAAATGAAAGAAGCCGTTATTTGGCTGCAAACCAATGAAAAAGCCACCGTCAAGATTGTCTATTTTGCCATCGACCAACCATCCGAGATATTTTATTCGGACAGCCAAACCTCGACGAAGGATGTTGGTTTTACCTATCATTTAATTTTGGACAAATTACAGCCCGGAAAAAAATACAACTACACTGTTTACATCAATGACAAAAAGGTGGTTTTGCCTTATGAAACTTCGTTTTCTTCGAAAAAATTGTGGGAATGGCGCGAAAATGCACCTGATTTCAAGGTCGCTTTCGGAAGTTGCAATTATATAAACGAGGCGGAATTTGACAGACCGGGAAAACCTTATGGAAGTGGCTATTCCATTTTCGAATCCATAAATTCGAAAAATCCGGATATAATGATTTGGGGCGGAGACAATAATTATCTAAGGGAAGCCGATTGGGACAGTAAAACCGGCATTTATCACCGCAATACCCATTCTCGTTCTATAAAAGAAATGCAGCCGCTGCTCGCAAAAACCCAGAATTTCGCCATTTGGGACGACCATGACTTTGGCCCGAATGACAGTGACCGCAGTTTTTACAACAAGAATTTAACTTTGGAAGCGTTCAAAAATTTCTGGGCCAACAAAAGTTACGGAATGAGTCCAGAACAAAATGACGGCAATTATTCCACTTTCAATTGGGGAGATGCGCAGGTTTTTTTGCTCGACGACAGGTTTTTTAGGTCGCCGAATGATAGAATTACCGGAGAAAAAACGATGTTGGGCAAGGCACAATTCGAATGGTTGATTGATGCTTTAAGTTTTTCGAAAGCGAGTTTCAAGATAATAGTGATAGGCGGTCAAGTGTTAAATGAGTTTGCCGACACTGAAAATTATGGCCATTTCCCAGAAGAAAAACAAAAACTTCTCAAAGAAATTTTAGATAACAAAATAAAAGGCGTTTTGTTCTTGACTGGCGACCGTCATTTTGCCGAAATGTCTGTGTTGCAGCGTGAGGGAACTTATCCTATTTATGACTGGACGGTTTCTCCATTTACCTCTGGTATCGCTTCAAAAGAAGTAATCAATGAAGAAAATAAATTCAAGGTAAAAGGCAGCACCTTTGTGCAAAATAATTTTGGCCTCCTTTCATTTTCAGGTTCCAAAGAAACCCGACAAATGAAACTTTCCTTGTTCGACAAAGACGGAAAAGAATTATGGAACAAAATAATCCTTAAAACAGACTTGCAGTAGTTAATACTTATTCCTAAACCACACTTTTTGCCATTCTCTTTTCAAAATCAAAAAGGCAACATTTTCGGCTAAAGCCAATAAATTCGAGCCGTCCAGCTTTTTTATTTGATCTTCGGAAACGTCAATTATGTAAAGCAAATTGAGGTATTCGGCAAATTTATACTGAATCAATCGATAGATTTTTTCGTGTAACTGGATTTTCAATTCTTCAGGCGAAATACTCTTTGGAAAATCAATTCCTTCGTTGGCCAAATTGAAATCCTTGTTGATTTGTTCGATTAATTTCAGGTACAAAGCTTCTTTTTCGGCTTCTTCGAGGAGTAAATCGGTATTTACAGGAGTGATGAAATTCATAAAATTAGTGTGTTTTTTTTTAAATTTTTATTTTCCCAAAAGGAAACAATTTTAGCCAAAAGAACGTCGCCGCCAGCATAGAAAAACACGGCGCCCATTGGCGGATTTGCTGCTGGAATTATACCAAATGTTTTTGGAATCCAAGTCCAACATTGGAAAAATGTACCAACAAGTTCTATAAAGACAACACAAAGGGCGATGAAATAATAGAGATTTTGCCAACGTTTTCTTTTTAAAAGCAAAAAAAACAATCCGCAAAAAAGCAGGGAGAATAGGTCATTTAAAAAAAGTCCTACCAATAAAAAAAGCAAAATAAAAAAACCAGCGAAGTACTTTTGCAATATTTTTTCGTTTTTGATTGCCCAAGCTGTTTGGGCAAAAATATAACCAGAACCATACACAATGGCGTGTCCAAAAGGCACGTACAGCGGAATGAGCGTTGTTCTGTAGTTGTACATTCCGAGTAATTTGCAAAAAATCAATTCTCCAATGTATGAAAGGAAAACCATAGAGAACAGTAATTTTCTAAAATGGGAATTAGATGCAAAGAAAAAAAGCGAAAAATAGCTCACAGCTAATATATTGGCCAATTGCCGACCGTCGAAATAGTTTTTGGCAAAGAAAACAGAATCAATTCCTAAAGCAATAATGGTGAAAATTGTAAAGAATAAGGCAAGAAACATCTGCACTTTTGTGTTTTGTTCTTTATCAATGCTACCTGTTTTGGAAAATTGTAGGGATTGAAGTTTGAAATAAGTCATCAAATTATACTTTTCGTCCCATTAAATTTTCTCCAAAAGCCTTCAAAATTGCTTTTTTGTCTTCGGAAATATTCATTTTTTTCAAAGTTTTAAAAGCTTTCAAGGTAAAATTCTGAATGGCTTTCTGATTGGCATTCGAAGCACCGGTGGAATTAAAAATTTCCTTCACAGATTTGATTTTTTCAAAATTATCATCAAGATGAATGGAAAACAAATGCAACAATTGTTCTTTTTCTTCTTTTTTTGAAAACTCAATTGCCTTCAGGTATAAAAAGGTTTTTTTATTTTCGATAATGTCGCCCCCCACTTGCTTTCCGAAAGTTTCGGGATCACCAAAAGCATCTAAATAATCATCTTGCAGCTGGAAAGCCAATCCTAAATTAAGACCGAAATTATAAATCAAGTTGGCATTTTCCTTAGAAGTTCCGGCAATGATTGCGCCCATTTTCATTGCGGCAGCAACGAGAACGGCTGTTTTGTATTCGATCATTTTCAAATATTCGGGAATCGTAACATCATCGCGAGTTTCAAAATCTACATCATATTGTTGTCCTTCGCAAACTTCAAGAGCCGTTTTGCTGAACAATTTAGCCAGTTTTCGGAATATTCTTGGTTGGTATTTCTCGAAATATTGATAGGCCAAAATCAACATCGCATCACCAGAGAGAATTCCGGTGTTGATATTCCACTTTTCATGAACGGTAATTTTCCCTCTTCGCAGAGGCGCATCATCCATAATGTCGTCATGAACCAACGAAAAATTATGAAAAACCTCAACGGCCATAGCAGCTGGCAAAGCTTTTGAATAATGTGCATTAAAAACTTCGGTGCTCATTAATGTCAAAATCGGACGTATTCTTTTACCTCCTAATTCTACTATATAATGTATGGGTTCATACAGATTTTTGGGTTCTTTATTTTTTGATTGCGAATTCAAATAGTCCGAAACGAATTCCTGATATTGATTGATGGAGTGCATTTATTTTTGTTTAAAGTTTAAAGTTTTCAAAAGCATTTTCGAAAGTTATCGCTTTTTAATCTTTACATATTACAAAGAAACTCAAAAAACC
>CAIOTL010000162.1 GCA_903861155.1 uncultured Bacteroidota bacterium | reverse complement strand
TATCAATTTGTTAAAATAATTTGATGTTTGTCAATAACTTTTCTCAAAGTCATCAAAGCATAACGCATTCTGCCTAAAGCGGTATTAATACTCACGCCTGTTATTTCTGAAATTTCCTTAAAACTCATATCTTGGTACATTCTCATAATCAAAACTTCTTTTTGATCGGCTGGAAGTTCCTCGATTAGTTTTTTTAAATCAATTTCTACTTGCTCTTGAATGATTTTATTTTCTATAGTAAGCGAATCATCTGACATAATTGAAAAAATGGAGAATTCCTCTGTTTCCCTAAACATTGGCATTTTTTTATTTTTTCGATAATGATCAATAATCAAATTATGGGCAATACGCATCACCCAAGGCAAAAATTTACCTTCTTCGTTATAAGCTCTTGACTTTAAAGTTTTGATGACTTTGATAAAAGTATCTTGAAAAATATCATTCGAAATATCTCTGTCAGCGATTTTCGAATATATAAAACCAAAAATTTTTGATTGATGTCTATTGATTAATATGGTCAAAGCGTTTTCATCGCCTTCGACATAATTTCGAACCAATAAAGCGTCTGGAAGTTGTACATTAGCCATAGTTATACCTTTTAGTTTTTTAATAAAAATTTGGAGCAATTTCTCTAAAAAGTAGTTCTATATAATAGGCTAAAGTTTTTTTATGGTTGATTAATGGTCAAATTTAACCATTTTTTATCTTAAGAAACAAGTAAAAACATTAAAATTAAGTTAAAAATAAAATGTCTTCAGGCGAGCTGCATACTTTTTTACCGATAAAGCCGTTTTTATAAATCCAAAAATTTAATTTTTTTTCAATTTTTAAAATTGCAAAACAACTTAAGTAATCAAAATTTGGGATTCCTTCAATGCCAATTCTCATTTCAAAAATGATTACTTTTGTGAAAATTCGGTTTTCATATGCAAATTGACCTTTCTACACTCGATCCAAAGAAAAATATAATCATCAAAGGGGCACAGGTTCACAATCTAAAAAATGTGGATGTGGCGATTCCCAGAAATAAATTAGTGGTAATCACCGGGCTTTCGGGTTCCGGAAAATCAAGCTTGGCTTTCGACACTTTGTATGCCGAAGGACAACGCCGTTATGTGGAAAGTTTGTCCTCATATGCGCGCCAATTTCTCGGAAGATTAGACAAACCAAAAGTAGAATACATCAAGGGAATTGCGCCAGCAATCGCCATTGAACAAAAAGTAAATACAACCAATGCGCGTTCTACAGTGGGAACTTCAACAGAAATTTACGATTATATCAAATTATTATTCGCCCGAGTGGGTCGAACTTTTTCGCCAGTTTCTGGACAAGAAGTCAAAAAAAATACAGTTTCGGATGTGATTTCGGATGTGAAAAAATTTGGAATAGACAGCAAATGGCTACTCCTTGCTCCTATTCATTTAGAACACGGTCGAGCTTTAGAAGACAAATTGAAAGCTTTGCTCAACCAAGGATTTTCAAGAATATTGGTCAACAATGAAACCATTCGTTTGGACGAAATAGAAGGTCACACTATGGACAACAAAGACATTCTTCTCATTATCGACCGAATCGTTGTCAAGGACGAAGAGGGATTTTACAATCGCCTTTCCGATGCGGTTCAAACTGCTTTTTATGAAGGAAAAGGAATTTGTCATTTGCAGGAATTAAATACTCACAAACGCCATTCGTACAGCAATAATTTCGAACTGGACGGCATCACTTTCTTGGAACCCAATGTTCATTTGTTCAGTTTCAATAACCCGTATGGTGCTTGCCCTGTTTGTGAGGGCTACGGAAACATCATTGGGATAGACGAAGAATTAGTCATTCCTAACACTTCACTTTCGGTTTTTGAAAACGCCATTTATCCTTGGCGTGGAGAAAGTATGGGTTGGTTTCGGGACGAATTAGTCAACAATGCTTACAAGTTTGATTTCCCAATTCACAAACCATTTTTCGAACTTTCAGAAGCGCAAAAAGAGCTGGTTTGGACAGGAAACAGCTATTTTCAAGGTTTGAATCGTTTCTTCAAGGAATTGGAAGACAAAAATTATAAAATTCAAAATCGGGTGATGCTTTCTCGTTATCGTGGCAAAACCAAATGCCACTCCTGTAAAGGAAAGCGTTTAAGAATTGAAGCTTCTTACGTGAAAATCAATTCGAAAACGGTGTCGGATTTGGTGGATTTACCTATTAAACATTTAGTTACTTTTTTCAAAAACATCGAATTGGATGTCTATGAAAAACAAATTGCCAAACGATTACTATTGGAAATTAACAACCGATTGTCATTTTTGACCGAAGTTGGTTTGGATTATTTGACTTTAAACAGAAATTCGGCAACACTTTCGGGTGGCGAATCGCAACGCATCAATTTAGCAACTTCATTGGGGAGCAGTTTAGTGGGTTCAATGTATATTCTCGACGAACCAAGTATTGGTTTGCATCCAAAAGACACCGAAAGATTGATTAAAGTTCTAAAGGATTTGCGCAATTTAGGCAACACCGTTATCGTGGTCGAACACGATGAAGACATTATGAAAGCGGCCGATATGATTATTGATATTGGTCCCGAAGCGGGGACTTTTGGTGGAGAATTGGTCGCTCAAGGCACTTTCGAAGAAATCCTGAAATCGAGTTCCTTGACAGCGAAATACCTCAACGGCGAACTTGAAATTAAAACGCCTCGCATTCGCAGAAAATGGAATAATTATATTGAAATTCTTGGAGCACGAGAAAACAATTTGCAAAACATAGACGTCAAATTTCCTCTGGAATGCCTGACCGTGATTACGGGAGTTTCCGGAAGCGGGAAAAGTACCTTGGTCAAGAAAATCTTATTTCCAGCGATGCAAAAAAAGCTTGATGGCATTGGCGAAAAAGCGGGACAATTTACCGAAATGCGTGGCTATTTCCACAAAATACAACATATCGAATACGTGGATCAAAACCCGATTGGGCGAAGTTCCCGTTCGAATCCCTTGACCTATATCAAAGCCTATGACGATATTCGGGAATTGTTTGCCAAAGAAAAACTATCGAAAATTCGGGGTTATCAAGCCAAACATTTTTCCTTTAATGTCGATGGCGGAAGGTGCGAAACCTGCAAAGGCGAAGGCACGATCAATGTCGAAATGGTTTTTATGGCCGACGTGCAATTGCATTGCGAAACCTGCAACGGCAAACGATTCAAGAAAGAGGTCCTGGAAGTCACTTTCGAAGGCAAGAACATTCATGATGTTTTGACAATGACCGTTGATGATGCCATTGCTTTTTTTGCAGCCAACAAACAAACTAAAATCATCCAAAAACTACAACCTTTGCAGGATGTTGGTTTGGGTTATGTGCAATTGGGGCAATCCTCCTCCACTCTTTCAGGTGGTGAAGCACAGCGTATCAAACTGGCTTCTTTCTTGGTCAAAGGTGCTACCAAAGAAAAAGCACTTTTTGTGTTTGACGAACCCACAACCGGATTACATTTTCACGACATCAAAAAACTCTTGGCTTCATTTGATGCGCTAATTGATAAAGGACATTCGATATTGGTGATTGAACACAATCTCGACCTGATAAAATGTGCCGACTGGATTATTGATTTAGGCCCCGAAGGTGGCGAAAATGGTGGACAATTACTCGCCGAAGGAACTCCAGAAGAAATCATAAAAAACAAAAAATCAATTACTGGGAAGTATCTGAAAGAGAAGTTGAGATAATTCGAAGGTCTCTTTTTTTCTTGCAATTTATTTAAAGTAAGAAAAAAACCATAGTAACAAAAATTTTACAATAAATAAGTGAAATTATGTAAAAAATTAAGTGGTGTTTTTTACAATTTTGTAGGTTATAAGACTGCTGATTCAATTAACTCTAATTGAATCTAAAAGTGTTTTATTGACGTAATGAATACGAAACAAATTCATTTTCTAAAAAAAACATTACGAGTGTCGATTTGGTGTGCCGTTTCGATAATTGCACTTTTGCTACTTCTCACTATTTTAATTCAGGTTCCCTCCATTCAAAATTACGCAAAAGACAAAGCAATTACTTATTTGCAAAATAAAATCAAAACCAAAGTTGCTTTAGATAGGATTTCTATTAATTTTCCAAAAGAAATTGTTCTGGAAGGATTTTATTTTGAAGATCAAAAAAAAGATACCTTATTAATTGGGAAATGCTTAGAAGCTGATATTGATATATTTAAACTTATTGACAGCGAACTTCAAATTAATTCGGTTTCCCTACAAAAAGCGACCGCCAATATTTCCAGAAATAAGGATGGTGTTTTTAATTTAGACTACATTATCAAGGCATTTGAATCCAAAGCCCCCAAAGATCCAAATAGCAAGCCCTTTAAAATATCCGTGGTAAAGGTAAATCTCGAAAATCTCAATTTTAATTTTAAAAATATTTTTTCTAAAAATGATATTCGCGTACAACTCGCCCATTTTGATACCAAATTCAAGAAGTTTGATCTGGATAAAATGGACTTTGATATTCCAAATATCAACTTAAACGGTTTGAAATTAGTTTTGAATCAGGATGTTGTCGAAAAAAATACCAAAGTATCCGATAACAACTTGGATACGATTTCGAAAAGAAAAGATTTCAATTTGAAACTAGGTAAAATCAGTTTGTCGAAAATTGATATTTTATATGACAACAAGGATTCCAAAATGGGTTCAGGAATCGTTTTGGGTAATTTAGAATTATTGGTCAACAAAATTGATTTGAACAAGCGATTGCTTGATTTCGACACATTCGAATTAAAAAGCCTTAAAGTAAATTTGCGATTGGGCGTAAATAACAAACCACTTAAATCAGCCAATTTAGATTCGACAGCCATAGTCCAAACAGGATGGAAAGTAAAATTGAACGCTGTCGATTTGAAAAATATAGCTTTCAATTATGACGATATGCAATCAAAACCTATCTCAAAAGGAATGGATTACAGTCATCTTAATTTGGATAAATTCAATTTTAAAGCGAAGAAACTGTATTATGCGAATGATACTATTTCCGGAAATATACAATCACTTTCCATAAATGAAAAAAGCGGTTTGCAAATTCAGGCATTAAAAACAGATTTCTTTTATAGTCCAAAAAATGCGTATCTGAATAATTTGTATTTGAAAACACCACAAACGCTTCTGCAAAATAGCATTAAAGTGGGTTATCCCTCCGTTGCAGCCTTAAAAAAGAATATTGCTGACCTTACTTTGGATGCCAATTTGAGTCAATCGAAACTAGGATTTAAAGACATTTTACTATTTGCCCCCTATTTACAAAAAGACAATCCGTTTAAAAACAATCCCAATGCCGTTTTGTATTTGAATGCCCGTTTGAACGGAAAAATAAAAGAGCTAAACATTCCCCAGTTTGAAATGAGTGGCATTGGAAACACTATAGTTTCCGTTTCTGGTAAAATTACTGGCTTGCCCGATGCACAAAAAGCATATTATGATTTAGATATAAAGAAATTTTCCAGCACGTCCAAAGATGTTATTTCATTTGTACCTGTGGGAACGGTTCCTGCAACTATTCAATTGCCTTCTCAGTTTAATTTAGCGGGGAATTTTAAAGGTTCATTTCGGAATTTCAAGACCAATTTGGCATTAAACAGCAGCTTTGGAAATGCCAAAGTAGATGGTTTATATGACCAACGCATTAAAAATCAAGAAAAATACGACGCAAACATTTACTTGCTCGATTTTGATTTAGGCCGCTTCATAAAAAATGATTCTTTGGAAAAAGTCACGCTTAATGCGAAAGTAAAAGGTAAAGGATTAGACCCAAAAACGGCTCAGGCGGAATTGGACGGAATTGTCCAAAAAGCAGTTTTTAATAAATATGCTTACCGAGATTTAACTCTAAAAGGAAATATCAAAAACGGGTTATTTGCAGTAAAATCAGCAATGAAGGACCCAAATTTGCATTTTGATTTGGTTGCCAACGGAAATGCAAAAGACAAATATCCATCGGTGCAATTAAAATTAAACTTGGATATTGCCGATCTCCAAAAACTAAATCTTCACGCTGGTCCAATGAAACTGCGTGGAAATGTCGATGCGGACATTGCCAATACCAATCCTGATTATTTAAACGGTGAAATTTCCCTTTCGAACGTACAGATTTTGCAGGAAGCCGAAGTTATTGTGCTGGATTCCGTCAAAATCGTGGCTTTTGCAGATAATCAAAAAAACAGCATTAAAATAAGTTCCCAATTTTTGAAAGCCGAAATGGACGGGAAATACAAACTGACCACTTTGGCAACAGCCATAAAAAAATCATTGTCTAAATATATTGATTTAGGCAATCCAAAAGCCAACGACGAATCAGAAGAACAACGATTCACTTTTAAACTGTCTGTTGATAACGATCCGATACTTTTTAAACTGATTCCGAAATTAACAGGATTGGAACCCATTAACATCTCCGGAAAGTACAATAATGTTGCCGATTCTTTGGAAGTAAAAGGAACGATTCCGAGAATTGTGTATGCCAATAACACCATTGCCGACGGAAAAATAAATATTGAAAGCAAAGGAAATGCTTTGGAATATCAGTTTTCTGTGACCAATATCGAAAGCGGACAAATTAAAGTTCCTTTTACTAGTTTATCCGGAAAAGTAGAAAACAATATGCTTTCGTATGCATTGGAAGTAAAAGATGCGAGCAAGAAGCAACAGTATTTTATTGCCGGTGAATGGCTTCGTGACAAGACTAAAAATACAATGAAAATTGACGCCAAAAATTTTGTTCTCGTTTATGACAAGTGGAATATCAATACCGAAAATGCCATTGAATTTGACGATAAACGGCTTTACATCGATAAGTTTTATTTGAATCATTCCGGAAACGAATTAAAAATTCAATCGCAAGGCAATCAAGTTAATGCGCCTATGAAGGTTGATTTTGTAAACTTCAAAATTGAAACGATTTTGGATATAGTTAAAAAAGACAAATTGTTGATGCAAGGTTTGATCAATGGTTCCGCTTTGGTAAAGAACGTAATGACAAAACCAATTTTTACCTCTGATTTAAAAATAGATAATTTTGCTTTTAAAGGCGAACCCGTTGGAAACATTGTCCTAAAAGTAGATAATAAAACCAATAATTCTCTGGCTGCAAATGTCACGCTCAGCGGAGAAGGAAATGACGTTACTCTTGTTGGGACTTATAAAATTAACGATAGCAGCTTCGACCTTAATTTAGGAATGAATAAGTTATATATCAAAAACATACAGGGATTTAGCTCGGGAAATATTAAGGAGGGAACAGGCTATTTATCAGGGAATTTTAAAATCACGGGAAATACTATTTCACCAAAATTAAATGGTGATTTAAACTTTAATGATGCTGGTTTCAGAACCACAAAACTCAACTCTTATTTTAAAATCACAAATGAAAAAATCAGGTTTCAGAATGAAGTGATTTCATTCGATAAGTTTACGGTTTATGATGAAAATAAGAATGAATTATCAGTAAACGGTAATGTTCATTCGGCCGATTTTAGGAATTTTGATTTTGGTTTAACCATTATAGCCAATGATTTTAGAGCGATTCATTCAAAAGCGGCTGACAATGATTTGTTTTATGGGGATTTAATTTTAGACACAAAATTGAACCTAAAAGGAACTATCGATAATCCAATTGTTGGTGGAAACATCAAAATAAAAGACAAAACAAAATTCACCATTGTTTTACCTCAATCCGATCCTTCCATTGCGGACAGAGAAGGAATTGTAGAGTTTGTAAATGAAGATAATTTGTATCTGAAACAAACTGTAACTCTGGAGAAAAAACTCAATAAATCATCATTAATTGGGATGGATGTTAGTGTTGCCATTACAATCGATAAAGAAGCCGAGCTTACTTTGGTTATCGACAAAGGAAATGGAGATTACCTGAATCTTAAAGGCGTGGCCGAACTTACTGGAGGTATTGATCCTTCAGGAAAAACCACTTTAACCGGAAAATATGAATTTTCTGATGGTGCTTACGAAATGAATTTTAATATGATTCGACGGAAATTTGATATTCAAAAAGGAAGTTACATCGTATGGAATGGCGAGCCAACTATGGCAACTTTAAATATTAAAGCTATTTATAAAGTGAATACTGCACCAATAGATTTACTTGGAAATCAGTTGGGAGCAGTAAGTCAAAGCGTTAGAAACACCTATAAACAGAAAATTCCGTTTCAGACCATCTTGATGATGAATGGCGAATTGTTGAAACCAGAAATAACATTTGATATTATTCTTCCCGATGGAAATTATGGGGTTTCATCTGATATTGTAACGGCTTCCCAAGCAAAACTAGAACAGTTACGACAAGAGCCGGCAGAATTAAATAAACAGGTTTTTGCCCTTTTATTGCTAAACCGATTTATTGGCGAAAATCCTTTTACAAGCGAAAGCGGAGGAACTAGCGCAGAATCTTTGGCTAGACAAAGTGTAAGCAAGATACTTTCGCAACAATTAAATGATCTCGCTGGAAATTTAATCTCTGGAGTCCAGTTGGAATTTGATTTGCAATCGACCCAAGATTATACCTCCGGAGTTATGGAAAACAGAACCGATTTGAATGTTGGTCTTTCTAAAAAACTGCTTAACGACCGAATAAAAATAACGGTAGGAAGTGATTTTGGAGTGGAAGGCAAAAGCCGTCCCAACGAAAATCTTAACAATGTTGCAGGAAATGTTGCACTAGATTATCAACTTACAAAAGACGGACGATATATGGTTCGAGTATATCGAAAAAATGAATATCAAGTTGCTATTGCCGGACAAGTTGTTGAAACAGGAGTTGCCTTTATTATTACGATGAGTTACAATAAATTCAAGGAGCTTTTTTATCGTAGCAAGGAAGATAAAGCAATGATTAAGAAGGAAAAGATACGTAAGGAAAAAGCAAAGCTCAAAGAAAAACAAGCAAAAATATAAAACTATGAAAACCAAATATATCAAATATTTTATAGCGTTATCCTTGTTTTTTACTTTTGGATGTAGCAATACCAAATATTTACCCGAAGGCGATTTATTGTATACTGGGAGTTCTGTAAAAGTGAAAGATCCTGCTATCAAAAAGAAAGACAAAAAAGCATTGGAAAAAGAATTAGAAGCACTGCTGCGTCCAAAACCCAATAAGAAAATACTGGGATTGCGAGCTAAATTATGGATTTACAATGTAGCAGGAAAACCTAAAAAAGCTAAAGGAATCAGAAATTGGTTGAGAAATAAAGTAGGTGAAGCACCAGTACTTTTTAGTCAAGTCCATTTAGATTATAATGTATCGATCTTGAGAAATTTCACGGAAAATAGTGGTTATTTTAAAACCCGCGTCAGTGCCGATTCGACTGCCAAAAACAAAAGAGTTACTGCAGAATATACTGTATGGCCAAAAAGACAATACAAAATAAAAAATGTCCATTTTCTAGCAGATTCATCAGATTTAGGAAAAGAAATTGCCAAAACGAGTAGCAGAACATTACTCAAAGAAGGCAATCCGTATGATTTGGAAATGATTAAACTCGAAAGAGAACGCATTGATGCAGGACTCAAGGAAAAAGGATATTATTATTTTAATCCAGATTATATTTTAGCCCAAGTGGATAGCACAAAAGGAAACTTTGAGGTCAATATTAAATTAAAAATTAAAGACGAAACGCCTGATAAAGCCACAATTGCCTATAAAATAAACAAGATTGTAGTCTATCCTAATTTTTCTATTTCGAAAGACACTGTTATCTATCAAAAAGAGGATATTGTCCAGTATAAAGATTTTACCATTATTGATTCGGCGCATACCTTTAAACCAAGAGTTTTTGACCGAGCTTTGTATTTTAAAAAAGGAGATTATTACAACCGAAAAAATCACAATCTCTCCTTAAACCGTTTTGTAAATCTGGGAACATTTAACTTTGTAAAAAACAAATTCAAAGTTTCAGACAGCCTAAAAAATACTTTGGATGCCTATTATTATCTGACTCTTTTGCCCAAAAAATTTATTCGTGTCGAAGTTTTGGGCAAAATGAATTCAGCCAACTATACAGGTACTGAAATAAATGTAAACTGGAATAACCGAAACGTATTTCGAGGTGCCGAATTACTGACGATATCCGTGTTTGGCGGAGCAGATTTTCAGCTTTCAGGACAAAATAAAGGACAAAACATCTACAAACTAGGAGGAGAAACCAGTTGGACTTGGCCACGATTTATTACCCCGCTCAAGATGGAAGGTTCCAGCGAATTCGTTCCCAGAACCAAAGCAACGATGCGCTATGAATTTCAAAACAGGACAGAGCTTTATACCTTAAATTCCTTTAAAACCTCTTTTGGCTACTTATGGAAAAACAATATCCGAAAAGAACATCAATTGAATGTTGTTGACATTACGTATGTGAGCCCGAATAATGTTACGGCGGCATATCGAGAAGCTATTTTGGCAAATCCCTCTTTGGGAAAAGTAATCGAAAAACAACTAATTTTCGGACCAACGTATTCGTACACCTTCACCAATACAATGTTAAAACTGAAAAAAAATACCTTCTATTTTAATGGAAAGGCAGATCTAGCCGGAAATATTACAGGTTTGCTGATGGGAGCCAATACTAAACAGGGCAACACGAAAAAAATATTTGATGTTCCGTTTAGCCAATATGTAAAAGTAGAAGCTGATTTCAGGCATTATTTAAAACTGGGAACAGAAAGCGTATTGGCAAGCCGGGTTTTTGTTGGCGCCGGATTTGCGTATGGAAATTCAACTTCATTGCCTACCATCAAGCAATTTATTGTGGGAGGAACCAATAGTATTCGCGCCTTTAGAGCGAGATCACTTGGACCGGGAAGTTACCAAGCTCCTCTTATTTCCAACTCCTTTTTTCCTGACCAATCGGGTGATTTAAAATTGGAATTGAACACCGAATACAGAGCTAAAATATACGGTTTAATGAAAGGTGCCTTATTTATAGATGCCGGAAACATATGGCTTTTGAATACGGATCCCAATAAACCCAGAGCCGAAATCTCGAAAGATTTCATGAAACAAATTGCAGTGGGTGTGGGAGCGGGGTTGCGTTTCGACTTTTCCTTTCTAATCTTACGAACCGATTTGGCATTTCCGCTAAGAGAGCCCTATTTGCCCGAAGGACAAAGATGGTTAATCAATTCTATTAATTTTGGGAGTGGCTCTTGGAGAAAAGAAAATCTAATATTGAACATCGCGATTGGTTATCCTTTTTAGGATAGTTTAACAAAATCGATATGCGGAGGTACTTGAAGGAGAAGTTGTGGGAAAGTAATTTGAGTTATATGGAAATTCTAGACAACTGAATCACGCTTATGGCTAACGCAAATATCTTGCCCTGCTGTTATTAATTCTTTTTGCATGAGCGCCACCTTCGCACCAACAGCACCGTTGTTTTTCTATTTTTCAATTTCAACTATTCCATTTAGAAAATTTTCTAAATCTTTTTGAATACTTTCAAAATATTGTCGGCTTGAATAGCTTATTAATTGAACGGTACCATTTGAATTTGAAAAATAATACCCAAAATATACAAATTTAATTCCCTTAATAGTTCCTTCAAATTTTAAGCAAAGTATTTTTATATTATTTACAACTCTATATTCTGCATCCGTTTCTTTTACATCTAAAGATGCTTTTTGTGCATTCACTAAAGCTATTTGCCGCATATTCTCAAGGTCAACTTGAGTTTTTTCAGTAACCATCATAGCGTAACCTTCCCCTGATTTTAGACTAAACTTATATTCTGGGGTTTTCTCATTGTCTTTATGTGTTTCGAATATCCATTTGGCTGGATTTATAAAAATACCAACATTAAAATTTTTACTTTTCACTAAAAAAGTTGCTTGGCTTATCTTAATAAATTTATCTTTATTAGTCTTTAAAGAATCCATTGAAATCGGATTCTGACCACTACTGACTTCTGAATATTTCCAAGTTCCATTGGCTAATAAAAGCACCTCGCGTCCATTATCAGTAAGAGCTTTAATCTGAGAATTTGCAATATTTGAGATAGCAAAAATGCAAAGCATAAAAAAAAATTTATTCATAATTTTATTGTTTTTTGTCAAGGATACAAACATCAGCCTTCTGAAAAAATATTTGCATTTTAATTATTTGGCAAATATCGGCTATGGTTCGTGGTTTCGGAATTACTTTGTTCTAAAATTGGTTCGAAATGAATCGGTTTGGCAATCGCTAAGTGATTAAATTGAATTATTCTTTTCGTTAATCTAGGATGTGAAGCTGTTTTTTCGGCAAACCAAAACCAAAAACCACCAGCAGTAGTTTCTTGTTCAATAAATTTTTCAATATTTACCTTTTTCCAAATGTTTTTTCCAGAAGCTAAAAGGATTAGTCCTGACTTAACTTCTTTTGGAGACAAAGAGGCTCCAATTCTATCACAGCTATATTCGCAAGCTCTTGAATAGGCAGAGTTTAGAAAAGGAACTATAAAAGAGGGAAATAACAATAGTGATTTCAACATATGTTTTCTCTTGATATGCCCTAATTCGTGACCAATAATGAATTCGACAGTTTCTATGTTGTCTTGATAAGCCTCCTCAGCAATTTCTGAATAAAGAACAATATAATTCGAACCCATAAAAGCAGTTGCAAAAGCATTGAGTATGCCTCCATTTTGCATAATATACAAATCCGGCATATTATCTATTTCGAGGCTTTTGCATTGAGCCAAAAGGATAGTATGTAGGTTCTGAAATTGCGATTTTGTGACTTTAATCGCATTCCCTTTGATGTGACCAATTAATAATCCAAGTCTAAAAAACAAGTATATTATAATTAAAACCGCATATATTACAAAAGGAATAAACATAGCTGATTTCTCACTAGAAAGCATAGTTTTTATTAAAAAAACATTATTCCATATCCAATTATTGCAAAAAACACCTTTAAACCAAAGTATAAATTTTCTTTATTGTTAATCTCATATTTTAATGTATTTTTCATATTGGATTTTTATTTAATATTGCTTTGT